>JBLIIR010000009.1:0-31444 GCA_047635255.1 Porticoccus sp.
CACGCCAGACCGTAATTCGGACTGCTCAAGGTCATTCGTCGTTAGCAGGCCAAATCCAATGGGTAGATTCTCTTGCAGTGTAACCTGGGCTATCCCTCTCGTAGTCTCACCGCATATATACTCAAAATGCGGGGTTCCACCACGGATAACGCAACCAAGAACAATAATCCCATCATAGATAGATTTCTGGGCTAATTTTTGACAAGCAAGAGGAATCTCGAAAGCGCCCGGGACCCTAAATAAATCAATATTTTTCTCGGCGATACCATGGTCATCCAGTCCACGTTTTGCCCCAATAAGAAGATTCTCGGTAATTTTGGCATTCCATCTAGCGACTACTATGGCAATACGTGCATGGCCAACATCGAAGCTACTGTTGTTGCTGGGGCTAAATGTGCTCATTTTTACTTTCTCAATATAGAATATTAAAGATCTACGTCTTCCTGTAACCAAAAAGCATAAAAATTATTCGCAACTTATATACTCAACTACTTCCAAATCAAAACCAGAAATTGCAGTAAATCGGAATGGAGCGCTCAGTAATCGCATCTTATGGACCCCAAGGTCCATCAAAATTTGAGATCCTGTGCCTATCTGCTGGTAAACAACATCGCCAGCTTTTTTAGGCATCGGGCTAATTATTCCATCAATACTTAAATCTATATTATCAGCGGTTTCTGGGTAATAAAGAAAGACTACAACTCCTCTCCCTTCTTCTGCTACTTTTTCCATTGCTCGAGATAAGGTCCAACTCTTAAAACCGTCTGGAGACTCAACACCAAAAAGATCTCTGGCTGATTTATTTATATGCACACGAACCAATGGTGGCTCACTACCAGAAATATCGCCCATAACAAGAGAAAAATGCTTTTCATTGCGAGCGATATCTAGGTAAGTATGGAGCATAAACTTACCATATTGTGTAATAATTTCACGCTCACTAATGCAGCTAATGGTTTTTTCTGTCACTAATCTATAGTGAATTAAATCAGCGATTGTTCCTATTTTGAGATCATGTTTTTTTGCAAACAACTCAAGATCGTTGCGACGTGCCATCGTGCCATCGTCATTCATGATTTCAACAATAACTGCAGCTGACTCAAATCCTGCTATTCTTGCCAAATCGCATCCAGCCTCAGTATGGCCAGCGCGACACAAAACACCTCCAGCTTCTGCCTGTAAAGGAAAAATATGGCCTGGCTGAACAATATCTTTTGGGCAAGCGGTATCGGCCACTGCCGCATGGATGGTCCGCGAACGATCCGCAGCCGATATTCCAGTTGTCACACCATGAGTAGCTTCAATAGATAGAGTGAAATTAGTACCACGGCTGGCCTTGCTAACACTGACCATTAATGGCAAGTCTAGTTGCCGGCAGCGCTGCTCTGTCAGCGTCAGGCATATAAGCCCGCGACCATAGGTCGCCATGAAGTTTATATCTTCCGGACGAACCATTGTTGCAGCCATTAATAAGTCGCCTTCATTTTCTCGATCTTCGTCATCCATAAGAATGACCATTTTTCCTTGACGTATATCTTCGACTATTTCTTCGACACTGTTTGTCAACATACCCACTCTCTAATAAAAGCTATTAAAAAAATATAACCAGTTGTTAAACATAAGTCTTCTGCAAAATACTAAGTATTAACAGCGCTGTCTCCCAGTAATAACCGCTCTACATACCGCGCAATCACGTCCACCTCTAAATTAACTAGAGATCCTACCTGATAAGACCCTATTCCAGTATGCTCTAAAGTATGCGGCACAATATTCAGTTCAAATTCGGCGCCTTCAACTTTGTTCACCGTAAGGCTAGTGCCATCAACAGTGATCGAGCCTTTTTGTGCAATATATTTAGCTAGCCCACTAGGTGCGCGAATCCGAAAGCACCAAGAACGAGCATCAGGATTAAGGTGAACCACCTCGCCTATACCATCCACATGACCAAGAACCAGATGTCCCCCTAATCGCATATCTATCGTTAATGCACGCTCAAGATTTACCTTGGTGCCAATATTCCAGCTACTTACAGAGGTTACAGACAGGGTCTCTGAGGAGACATCTGACTCATAACCATCTTTGAGTAAATTCACAACTGTTAAACAAACACCATTAGTCGCAATGCTATCGCCTAACTGGATTTTCGACAAATCTAAATTATTGGTTTTTATCCGAAGCCTCACATCGCCGCCACGCAAATCCAGTGCCGTCACCTCACCCATTGCTTCTACAATACCTGTAAACATAATAATCAATGTCTCTTTTATATCGCTGAGTTCTTTATTGGTCTGGCCGTTATACGGAAATCTCCACCCACTTGCACAATATCAATAATATCTAATTCTACTTGTTGGTTCATATGAATAAATGGAAGATGGAACAATGGCCTTGCCATATTTCCCAGCAATTTAGGGGCCATATAAACTACAAGTTCATCTGCAAGTCCGGCTTGCAGGAACGCTCCTGCAAGTTTTGGTCCCGCCTCAACAAGCACATTATTACATTCTCTTTCTGCCAATATTTTCAGTAGCCCTGAAAGATCAACTCGCTCATCATTGCCTGGTACACGGACAATTTCCGCCTTACTTGAACCTAAGGCATCCGAAATAAGGGTCGAAGCAATTAACACAGAACCTATGGTTGAGAAAATTTTTGCATCTACTGGCGTATTCAGTTTGCTATCTACCACTACACGTAAGGGTTGCTTCAGAGACAGCTCCCCAGAAGCATCTCTTTTCTCATTAGGTAGTCCGTCACTTCTATCAATCTCTTCATGCCTTACTGTTAAAGACGGATTATCCTGCAGCACAGTTCCAATACCTGTAATAATAGCGCAATGTTTCGCCCTTAATCGCTGCACATCTTGACGAGCATGGAAGCCTGTGATCCATTTGCTTTCACCATCACCCATTGCTGTACGTCCATCCAAGCTCATGGCCAGCTTAATAGTTACCCAAGGCTGATTGCATTTATGACGCTTAATATAACCTCGATTCAATTGCTGAGCCTGAAGCTCAAGCAATGGTCCTTCTACCAAAATTCCTGCTTTTTCAAGCTTACTTAGGCTACTACCGGAAACTTTTGGATTGGGGTCAGTCATGCCATAGACCACTCTAGCGATTCCGGCCACTATTAAAGCATCTACACAGGGGGGGGTGCGCCCATGGTAGCCACATGGTTCAAGTGTGATGTAAGCGGTAGCGCCATGAGCTGATCCACCAATCGACTTCAGTGCATTGATCTCAGCATGATCTTCGCCAGCTAATTCATGCCATCCTTCACCTAATACTCGGCCATTTTTCACAACAACGCAGCCTACAGCAGGATTTGGCATACAGGTTTTTTGCCCTCTAGATGCAAGCCTTAAAGCCTGAGTCATCATTTCAAAGTCAAGGCTGCTTAAGTGGTTAGTGCCTGTCATCTAAGGTTATTCCTTGCTCCCTTCGAGCGGCTTGCTTTCCAGTCGATCAAGCTCGTCACGAAATTCCCTAAGATCTTGAAAGCTCCTATAGACAGAGGCAAAACGCACATAAGCCACTTCATCTAAACCCCTAAGCTCTGTCATTACTCTCTCTCCTACCATTCTAGAAGTGATTTCTCTTTCGCCAGTCGCCCTTAGTTTATGCTGCACATGTGATATAGCATCTTCAATTTGATCAATACTTACCGGACGTTTTTCGAGGGCTCTTAAAAGCCCCGCTCTAAGTTTTTCTTCATCAAAAGGCTCGCGCGTATCGTCGCTTTTGATAACTCGAGGCATAACCAATTCAGCAAGCTCGTATGTAGTAAATCTCTCTCGACAAGACAGACATTCGCGCCTTCGTCTCACCTGGTCGCCTTCTGCAACTAATCGAGAATCAATTACCTTGGTATCTTCTGCGCTGCAAAAAGGACAATACATGACACTGCTACTTTTTAGTTAACGGTGTGTAATTGTACCACATTGGGGTGTCCTTCAGTGGCACAAAGCAGGGCCCGAGCTGGAAGCTTGCGAAGTCAAAGACCGTATTTCAAAGCAAACTCTTTATTTACTATACACAGGAAAACGCTTGCAAACCTCAAGCACCTTGATTTTTACTTGAGGGATGACCGCGTACGAAGTATCATTTTCCAGACTATACAATATGTCACATATCCAGTGGGCAAGGTCAATTGATTCAGTTTCAGTAAAACCACGAGTAGTGATAGCAGGAGTTCCTATACGGAGGCCAGAGGTAACAAATGGGGATCTAGGATCATTGGGGACAGCATTTTTATTGACTGTAATAAACGCTTCTCCTAAGGCCGCATCAGCATCTTTTCCGGTATATTCTTTGCCAATAAGATCAACAAGCATGAGATGATTTTCAGTGCCACTGGACACAATCTTAATGCCGCGCTCCATAAAAGTCGCTGCCATTGCTTTAGCGTTCTTTATTACTTGCTGCTGATAAACCTTAAAACTATCAGCCATAGCTTCCTTAAATGAAACAGCCTTAGCAGCAATGACATGACAAAGCGGCCCACCCTGACCGCCAGGGAAAATGGCAGAATTAAACTTCTTCGCTAAATCTTCGTTATTTGTCAGAATAATGCCGCCACGTGGACCACGGAGTGTTTTATGTGTGGTGGATGTAACGGCATCTGCAAAGGGTATAGGGCTAGGATAAACACCTGCAGCAACAAGGCCCGACACGTGGGCCATGTCAACCAAAAGATAAGCTCCTACTTTGTCTGCGATTTCACGAAAACGGCCCCAATCTAGAATTCCCGAATAAGCAGAAAACCCAGCAATGATCATTTTTGGCTGACACTCAACCGCTAGAGCTTCTATCTCATCATAGTCAACTAACCCAGTTTCTGGGTTTAAGCCATACTGCACAGCATTATAAATTTTTCCAGAAAAACTCGGTTTGGCGCCATGGGTTAAATGGCCTCCAGCATCCAAACTCATACCTAAAATGGTATCACCTGGCAAACAAAGTGCCAGAAAAACAGCAGCGTTTGCTTGAGATCCTGAATGAGGCTGCACGTTGGCAAACTTTACGCCAAATAATTCCTTGGCACGCTGAATAGCAAGCTCCTCTGTCTGATCCACAAACTCACATCCACCATAGTAGCGCTTATTTGGATAACCCTCAGCGTACTTGTTGGTAAGCTTTGTTCCTTGAGCTGCCATCACAGCAGGGCTTGTGTAATTCTCAGAAGCGATAAGCTCAATATGTTCTTCTTGACGCTGCGATTCGCTCTGTATTGATGACCAGATTTCAGGGTCAAAATTTTCGATGGTTTGGTCTTTATCAAACATGTATGTCACGCGGTTAGTGTTTTAATCGATGATAAGAAAATTCTTCATAAAGAGCTCAAATTGTACACAAATTAACTAAGAAATTACATGCTTATTAAGTCCGTATTTTTTACTTATGTTAGATATTTTTAAAGGACTTCGTTGTGGAGCGATATTACATGCTTCTTCTGTAAAGTCCGCCAATGCCATATAAAGCCGAACTCAACTGTCCAAGAGAATTCAACTTAGCCGCTTCCATGAGACTTTCGAATATATTACCTTCACTTAGTGCTGCTAACTGAAGATTGGCCAGTAACCCTGGCGCGCTATCCTTGTTTAGAGAATAATATGCCTTTAAGTTGTCTACTTGAAGTTGTTTTTCTGCCTCATCAGAGCGGGCCAGCTCGCGACCCTCTATAATTTCCTCTTCGCCTTCTTTAGGAAGAAATGTGTTTACACCAATCAATGGCAAACTTCCGTCATGTTTTTTGTGTTCATAATTAAGGCTTTCCTCTTGAATTTTACCTCTCTGATACATAGTGTCCATGGCACCTAACACGCCACCACGTTCAGATATCCTATCAAACTCAACATAAACAGCCTCCTCCAGCAAGTCTGTTAGCTGATCAACCACAAAGGAGCCCTGCCAGGGGTTTTCGCAAAAATTCAAACCGAACTCACGATTGATAATCAGCTGTATCGCCATAGCTCTGCGCACCGACTCTGATGTTGGGGTAGTTATAGCCTCGTCATAAGCATTTGTATGTAAGCTATTTGTATTATCAAATATTGCATATAACGCCTGCAGCGTTGTGCGGATATCATTAAAGCTCATTTCTTGCGCATGTAGGCTTCGCCCCGACGTTTGAATATGATATTTAAGCATTTGACTGCGAGGACTAGCGCCGTATCGCTCCTTCATAGCCCTTGCCCAAATGCGACGAGCCACTCGACCCATCACAGCATACTCAGGGTCCATTCCATTAGAAAAAAAGAAACTGAAGTTGGAGACAAAGTCATCTATTTGCATTCCTCGCGCTAAGTAATACTCCACCAGGGTAAAACCGTTGGATAGTGTAAATGCTAGCTGTGATATCGGATTCGCTCCAGCTTCAGCGATGTGATACCCGCTGACCGAGACACTATAATAATTTTGGATCTTGTTTTTGACAAAATATTCCTGCACATCACCCATCATTCGCATTGCAAAATTTGTTGAAAAAATACATGTATTTTGGGCTTGGTCTTCTTTCAGAATGTCAGCTTGAACAGTTCCGCGAACCGAGGACAAGGTATCTTTTTTTATTTGAGCGTAAACTTTCTTGTCCACTAGCTTGTCGCCTGTGATGCCTAGCATTGCTAAGCCCAATTTATTGTGACCATCAGGCAGTTCTCCTTGGTATTGGGGTCGTTTTTTATTCTCAAAAAATTTATCTATCTTGCGTTCAGCTTGACTCCAAAGATCATTCTTTTTAAGGTAAATTTCTACTTGTTGGTCAATTGCTGCATTCATAAAAAAAGCCAGAATCATAGGCGCTGGACCGTTAATCGTCATAGAAACTGAGGTTGTGGGTGAACATAAATCAAAACCAGAATAAAGTTTCTTCATATCATTTAGTGTTGCAACTGAAACTCCAGAATTACCAATCTTCCCCCAAATATCTGGCCGCTTCTCTGGGTCAGCGCCATAAAGTGTCACAGAATCGAATGCAGTAGAAAGGCGTGCAACAGGCAACCCTTCAGAAACGTAATGAAATCTACGATTGGTTCTCTCTGGAGTTCCTTCACCAGCAAACATCCTCGCAGGATCCTCTCCAGCACGACGATAAGGAAAAACTCCTGCCGTATAGGGGTAACTTCCTGGTAAATTTTCTGCTAGCAAAAAATTTAATACCTCTCCCCAGTCTTGGTATTGTGGCGCCGCAACTTTTGGAATCTTAAGAAGACTTAAAGAATCTATAAAGTTGTCGCCTACAACATCTTTATCTCTGACAGAGTAAGAATATCTTTCTTTTTCTACACCAGCCTTTTTTTCTGGCCACTGCTGCAATAACCCTATTGATTCCTTAGACAGTCCAGATATTGCATTTTGGTATGCTAGACGCAGAGCAGACAGCGTCTTATCAGAAGCTGGCTCTAGAAGTCCAGACTTGGAGTATAGCTCGAAAGGATTTGGTAATAGCTCATCCTGTAACTTTGAAAGCATACTGTAACTCTGGAAAGCTTCTGATGCCAACTCGGCCTGATGTAAATTTCTAGAGCGAATCTGCCTACCCTGCTCACTAATGTCTGCAAGATAACGAATTCTATTTTCAGGAATAAGTGCTACAGACTTAGAGTTTTTAGGAAAGACCTTGGTTGCTGGTATCCAGACACTTGCATCCAGCTTTTTTTTGTCGGCCAGCAACCTACACAAACTGTAGAAAGCATAATTAAGCCCCGGATCATTAAACTGACTGGCAATGGTAGGGTAAACGGGCATCTCATCAAGCGGTAAATCAAAAGCATTATGATTTCTTTGCCACTGTTTGCGAATATCTCGCAATGCGTCCTCAGACCCACGTTTTTCAGATTTGTTTAAGATAACTACATCAGCATAATCAATCATATCTATCTTTTCGAGCTGAGTAGCTGCGCCATAATCACTAGTCATGACGTAAATTGATAAATCAACAATATCGACGATCTGGGAATCACTTTGCCCAATTCCTGCTGTTTCGACAAGAACCAAGTCATAACCTACCGATCTCAAATAAAGAGCGACGTCCCCAAGCACTTCGTTAGTCGCCAAATGTTGTCTTCGTGTAGCCATTGACCGCATGTAAAAATTAGCGGAGGCAAGACTATTCATTCTGATGCGGTCGCCCAATAAGGCTCCTCCAGTTTTTCGCCGCGTGGGATCTACAGCCAAAACTGCAATGCGGATGTCTGGCCTTTGCTGTAAGAATCTTTCTAACAATTCATCAACAACACTACTTTTCCCTGCGCCGCCAGTGCCAGTAATACCGACCACCGGCGACTTATTCGAAGTCAGACTCCATTTGCTTTTAAGCTCTGCAAGAACATCGTCAGGTATATTGCCATCTTCTATGGCTGAGATGATTTGAGAGATTCTCATCTCGTCATCGATGCCTGACTGCAGGACAAAAGGTTCCTTATTTTCTGAAACTGAGACTTTAGGCTTATCTGGTGATTCATTTTGAGCAAGACTGAATAAATCATTCACCATTCCCACCAAACCCATTTCCATGCCTTGCGCAGGATGATATATACGGCAAATTCCCGCTGACTCTAAAATTTCTATTTCTGCAAGAGTAATCGTACCGCCCCCACCTCCAAAAACCTTTATATGCTCAGCTCCATATTCTCTCAATAGCTCCAACAGATAAGAGAAATATTCCATATGGCCGCCTTGGTATGAGCTAATAGCAATAGCATCAGCATCCTCTTGAATGGCAGCGCGAACAACCTCGGCAACACTGCGGTTGTGCCCCAAATGAACTACCTCGGCACCTCTGGCTTGAATTAACCTGCGAATTACATTGATAGCAGCATCATGTCCATCAAAAAGTGATGCTGCTGTAACAAAACGCAATGGTCGTGAGTCTTCCTTTTTTTTGTTCTCTCTTGTTGACTCCTTCATCACTTGCTTTCCTTGTCGCAAAAAATTTAAATTTATAACATAAATCTATTGTCCGGTAATAAATCATTCCTGTCAGTTGCTTATTTCCGCTAAAATATAAGACACACCAATAACCAGATGTTTTGTAAGCCTTATGTCACAATTCGTTTATACCATGAACCGCGTCTGCAAGATTGTCCCCCCTAAGCGGGAAATACTAAAAGATATTTCGTTATCATTTTTTCCAGGAGCTAAAATTGGCGTTCTTGGTCTCAATGGATCTGGAAAATCTACACTACTGAAAATTATGTCGGGTCTTGATACTGACATCCAGGGTGAAGCGCGCGCCATGCCTAACATTAAAGTTGGTTATCTGCCGCAAGAGCCACACCTAAACCCGGATAAGAATGTACGTGAAAATGTTGAAGATGGTGTCTGTGAGGCGATCGATGCGTTAAAAGAACTAAATCAATTATACCTGGATTATGCAGAACCAGACGCAGATTTCGACAAGCTAGCTAAACGCCAGGGCCAGTTAGAAACTATTATTGAGCACTGGGATGCTCATAACTTAGACCACTTACTAGACATTGCAGCTGATGCTCTTAGATTGCCGCCATGGGATGCAGATGTAACCAAGCTCTCGGGGGGCGAAAAACGCCGAGTGGCTCTATGTCGCTTATTGCTTTCAAAGCCTGATATGATTTTGCTAGATGAGCCTACAAACCACCTAGATGCTGAATCTGTTTATTGGCTAGAGAAATTTCTAGAAGAATTTTCAGGAACTGTAGTTGCTGTCACCCATGATCGATATTTTCTTGACAACGTTGCTGGCTGGATTTTGGAGCTTGATCGAGGTCATGGTATTCCTTACGAAGGGAACTACACCGCTTGGCTGGAGACAAAAGAGCAGCGCCTTGATATGGAAAAGAAACAAGACGATGCTCGCCAAAGGACCATTAAAAACGAGCTTGAATGGATACGACAAAACCCCAAAGGGCGCCATGCTAAAAGCAAGGCCCGTTTATCCCGTTTCGATGAAATGAGCTCTCAGGATTTTCAAAGCCGTAATGAAACAAATGAAATTTATATTCCTCCTGGTCCTCGCTTAGGGGATAAAGTCATAGAATTTTCAGGAGTCAGTAAAAGTTTTGGTGACCAACTACTTTTAGATAACCTATCTTTTAGTATTCCCAAGGGGGCTATTGTAGGAATTGTAGGAGGCAATGGCGCAGGAAAATCGACTCTTTTCAAAATGATTTCTGGTATAGAGAAGCCTGATAGTGGAGACATCATTATTGGAGATACAGTCAAGCTGGCGTTTGTTGACCAGAGCAGAGAAAACTTAAACGATGGTCAAAGTGTATGGGAAGCGATTTCGGACAGCCAAGAGAATCTCAAGATTGGCGGTTACGAGATATCTTCGCGAGCATATGCTGGAAGGTTCAACTTTAAAGGTGGCGACCAGCAAAAAAGGGTGGGTGATCTCTCTGGAGGTGAAAGAGGTCGACTGCATTTAGCCCTTACTCTCAAACAAGGAGCAAATGTTTTGCTTTTAGATGAGCCTTCTAATGATCTAGATATTGAGACCCTGAGAGCACTAGAAGAGGCTATTCAAAACTTCCCTGGCTGTGTGATGGTGATCTCACATGACCGCTGGTTTCTAGACAGGATTTCCACGCATATTTTAGCTTACGAAGGAGGCAGTGAGGCTGTCTTGTTTGAGGGGAGCTTTAGTGAATACCATGATGATTTTATGGCCAGAAAAGGGCTTGACGCGCAACCCCAGCGCATCAAATACAAACGACTAAAAAGTTAAAAAGAAAAAAGGTCGCCTGAATAGGCGACCTTTAGGCAAAAAAGATACTCTAATCTAGAGTATTAGTCATTGGTATTATAAAGATGTAGGTGTAGCGGCTCTCCAGATTCCGGAGTCCAATCAAAGCCTTCTGCGTCAAGCGCTAACATTTTTTCTTCTGTCAACCAGCTATAAACCATATTTATGCGCTGTTGAATCACCCATTGGCCTAACTCTAACTCACCTGTTACCGATTCTTCATCAGTAACATAATCTGCAGGAATCAAACAATCACCATGCCCTTCTTTGTATAATTTCAAGGCAGCAAATGCTCTTTGCCAATCATACTCACGAAGATCCCAGACATAATCTACCGTACAAAGTCTCTGATACTTTTCTCTTGGATAGTTGCCTTCAGTCAAACGCTGCGCTCTGACCCAGTCACCCAATGGATAGTGATCGTCATCTGTAAGGTAATTTTCAGGCACCAAGCTATCACCGAACTTCGCTCTATATTTTTGCGTCTCAGCAAATCCTTTTTCCCAATGAGGCTCGTGAGGATCCCAAACAAATTTTAGTTTATCCAAGCGATTGATTTGCTCTTCTGTCAATAATCCATTTGCGCGATCTTGGCGTAATTTCAAAAGCCAAAAACCTAATGTAAACCCATCGTCAGTAGAATAAAACTGGGGGACTAGAGTATTAGTCTCCTCTTGTCTGTAGGTCGCCAAGTGTTCATATGCTACATCCCACGGAGTTTCTTCTGTTTCTTTTAGTTTTGATGCTAGATCTTTGTACATAATTTAGTTCTTCTTGTAAGTTATTTTTAAATATTCGCGCATGGAAAAATATTCATATAAGCTCACGAATACAGCAACTACATGCAATAGGACAGGTATGTATACTGCTACCTGCTACTATAACAAACAACTGTGCTTAGTTAACACCATTATAAGGGAATTCAATGACAAATAATGATACATTACGGCGGATTCGCTACACCTTTGATTATAGCGACCAAAAAATGCTTGCTGCCTGCAAGCTAGGAGATTTAGACGCCACTAGAGAGCAGCTTAGCAACTGGCTAAAAAAAGATACTGACCCAAATTATCTTAACTGTAGCGACATAAATCTAGCCTCTTTTCTCAATGGGCTGATCATCGACAGAAGAGGGAGAAAAGATGGGCCACAACCTTTGCCCGAAAAAAAAATAACAAATAATATTATCTTTATCAAATTAAAAATTGCACTTAATCTAAAATCAGAAGACATTTTGGAAATACTAAGCCTGGCTAGCTTCGAGTTAAGCAGTCATGAATTAAGTTCTTTTTTTAGGAAAGAAAGCCACAAGAATCATAGAGAGTGTAAAGATCAAGTTTTACGTAATTTTTTAAAAGGATTGCAGCTAAAGTACCGTGGCAAGCCTGAGCCAGAAGAAATAATCAATACTTCGGAAAACCTAACACCTGAGTTCGTCTGGAAGCCTCTCCCAGTTCATAAGAAATGACACTATTCTATTTTCCTAAAGATATATTTTATATTCAGATCCTACCTGAATTGCACTAAAGTGGTATGTGGAGCACCATTTAAATACACAATAATAGAGTTTATGGCTCAATATTTGCATATACATAGGTGCATGGGGGTAAAAACCCATATAAACAGTACTTATAATAAAAAATGCACCAAAGTTGATGTTTTAGAAGCATCTAAAAAATTAAAGTGCACTAATATAGGACAAAAGGATACTGGATTATGCTTAAACACCTCAATCGACACTGTTCGCTCGCCTCCCTATTATTGGCCCTAATGGCTCCAAGTATCGGATACACAGAAACACTTGATGGCGCCAATACGGCTTGGATCATAACTGCTACTGCACTAGTGTTGTTTATGACACTTCCAGGCTTATCACTTTTTTATGCTGGCCTGGTTCGCGCCAAGAATGTGCTTTCCGTCCTTATGCAATGTTTTGCAATCACTTGTATCGCGTCATTAATATGGCTTATTTGTGGCTACAGTCTGGCATTCAGTGATGGCGGCGCACTAAACAGCTGGATTGGTGGCTTCAGCAATTTCATGCTTGTAAATGTTCTTGAAGACACTTTATCAGGCAACATCCCAGAATCTGTTTTCGTTATGTTCCAAATGACCTTTGCTATAATCACACCAGCATTAATTATTGGAGCATTTGCTGAGCGCGTAAAATTCTCCGCCGTGCTTATATTCAGCAGCGTATGGCTTCTTCTAGTTTACGTTCCTATTACCCACTGGGTGTGGGGCGGTGGCTGGCTTCAGCAAATGGGACTGCTAGATTTTGCGGGCGGCACCGTAGTGCACATCACAGCAGGTACAGCAGCGTTAGTGGCGGCAATCGTTCTGGGTAATCGAAAAGGCTTTCAGCAGCAACCAATGACTCCTCACAACCTGACACTAACAGTGGCTGGCGCCGGAATGCTATGGGTTGGCTGGTTTGGATTTAATGCTGGATCAGCATTGGCTGCTAACGGGGATGCCGGTATGGCAATGCTGGTGACACACATATCTGCCGCCACAGGATCGCTAGCCTGGATGATGATGGAATGGATTAAGCATGGAAAACCGTCTGTATTGGGGATTGTCACTGGAATGGTTGCAGGACTTGGTACCATTACTCCAGCCTCTGGTTTTGTGGGCCCTGGCGGTGCACTAATTATTGGTTTTTCAGCAGGGATTATTTGCTACTATGCAACCCAGCTAATAAAGCAGCGATTCAAAATAGACGATTCACTAGATGTTTTTCCCGTGCACGGGGTAGGGGGAATTTTAGGGACAATTTTAGTGGGGGTTTTTGCTTCTAGTGAGCTTGGAATTTTTAGCGGTCAAGGTTTAGCTGAAGGAATCGCTGTAACTGCTCAGCTAAAAATTCAATTCATTGGAGTGCTGAGCACTTTAGTTTATACCGCTGTTGTTACCTATGTCTTACTTAAAGTGATAGATGCCATGGTGGGTCTACGCGTTTCCAAAGATGACGAGGAAGATGGTCTTGATCTTACTCAGCACAATGAGCGAGGCTATGACCTTTAGGATATAAAATCTAGGACTCAAAAAAAGACCAAACAGAACGCTGAGAAATTAGCGTTCTGTTTATTTTTTTTGACTACGAACGTTTGCCAAAAAATTACACATTTTTTCTGCTCCATCAATAATTCTAGGGGTATGCCTTAACAGCAGATCTGGGTGTATAAAATATATATGTCCATTTTGGACCGCCGTTATGGACGATAGACGCTTCCAGCGATCTAGCCATGCTAGCTGGTTTTTCTTCTCGGCTCCTGCTATCACAACTTGAGGATTGGATCGCAATAAAGATTCCTTGTTCGCCTTGAGCGCTATCGGCAAAGCTTCAGCAAAAACATTCCGCCCTCCACATAATGTCACCACATCAGAAATTAGATGGCGACCACTAAGCGTCATTATTGGCTCACTTGATAGCTGATAAAACACGCTCACTTGCGATTGACTGCTATAACTTTTCTTCAGCTTGGTCAGCCTTTTTAAAAACTTCTCTGCCTCATCGTTACCTTGATCCTTGTTACCAACTAAAATACCAATTTTTTGAAGCGATAAAGCTACATCTTCGAGAATCTTTGGCTCGGAAATATAAACCGTCAATCCCAAAGATTTTAACTTGCTAATTTTTTCTTCACCATTGCCAGAACCCCAAGCTAAAACCAAATCTGGCTGCATTTGAACAATTGCTTCATAATTAATTGTGTTGTATGAACCAATACGGGGGATGTCATTCGCTGCTTCAGGATAATCGCTGAAACTTACAGTACCTACAAGCTGCCCCCCTCCGCCCACTGCAAAAACTAATTCTGTAAGATGCGGAGACAAGCTTACGATTCTTTGCGCTGGTCGACTCAACAGAACCTCCCTTTCTGTGTCGTCCATCAGACGCACATCGGCAACTGCTTTCAAGGGAAGGAAAGCAGTTAGCACTGCTATCAGGATGCGGTGCGCGGATCTCTTAGCCGTATGGGTCCTCAACAACTTACTCCTCAAAAAAACAACAGCCCTGATCTAATATAAAAAAATACGACTAAAGATTAACTATATTATTACTAATAATTTTCCAGTTTCAGGATGCTGTCCAATATTAGCTTTTACATTAAATACTTTATTGATTGCCTCTACAGTAAAAACTTCTTCTGGAGTACCTATCATTGCTATTTCTCCGCACTCCAAAAGTATTATCTGATCAGAGCACTCTGCTGCCAAATTTAAATCATGCATCACCAGCAGAATACCAATACCCTCTTCAGCACAATTTTTTATAATCTTCAAAGTTAATTTTTGATGTGCTAGATCAAAAGAGGAAGTCGGCTCATCTAGGATCAAGAAACGCGCCTGACAAGACTCTTTTGTATGCGGGTGCCAAATTTGAGCCAAAACTCGCGCCAAATGAATGCGCTGTTTTTCTCCTCCCGACAGTTCAGTGTATAGCCGTTTCGATAGATAACTACCATCTACAACCTTTAGTGCATCAGCCACCACTTTTTGATCTATGTTTGCACCAGTCGCATGAGGAGTTCTAGCTAGCATCACAACTTCTTCAGCAGTAAAAGGAAAATCTAGAAATGAATGCTGGGGTAAAATAGATAACATTATAGCTCGATCAACTGATGGCCAATCTCTGATATCTCGGCCATTCAGAGTCACCGAGCCTGAGGTAGGCGAAATCTCGTTCGCCAGACACTGCAGCAATGTGGTTTTCCCTGCGCCATTAGGGCCGACTATTGTAGTAATTTTTCCTGGCAACACAGAAAGATTGATATCTCTCAAAAAAGGAATGTCTGAATAACTGAGTGACAACCTAGAAGCTATTAAGGACATGACTGTTATCTCATTGCTCTATGATGATTTTTTGTTAGGAGCCAAAAGAAAAATGGAACGCCCAAAAGTGCGGTCAAAATGCCGGTCGGAAGTTCGGCTGGAGCCACTACGACTCTCGCAAAGCTGTCAGCAACTACTAATAAAATTGCTCCGGCTATAGCCGAACTAGGAATGAGATATCGGTGATCAGGGCCAATCATCATGCGCATTAAATGTGGCACAACAAGGCCCACAAATGAAATCATTCCAGCCACAGCAACAGATATTCCCACTCCTATTGCGGTGAGAAAAATAATTCGCTGCTTGACTCTCTCCACATCTACTCCTAGGTAGCGCGCTTCTGACTCGCCCAGCAGTAAGGCATTAAGTGCCCGGCTTTGTTTCGGAAGGGAAAAAATCAGCAAAACAACAGCGCAACCAGCTATCGCGACGCGAGGCCAATTAGCTGCATCTAGGCTACCCATTTGCCATAAGCTCATGCGGCGTAACATTTCATTATCTGCAACGAAGCTAAATATTCCATTCAAAGCCCCTGCTAAAGCGCTAATTGCAATGCCGACCAAGAGCATTGTTGGAACTGAAGTACCCGTAGAAGATGTAGCCAAACGGTAGACGAGAAGGACGGCTAAGGCACCACCCATGCAAGCTCCAAAAGCAACAAAAGTAAGCCCAAACCAACTGCTGCCATGAATCCAGGCGCCGCCAAATACAATTACTAATCCAGCGCCTGCAGAAGCGCCACTGGAAACACCTATCAATGAGGGATCGGCCAGGGGGTTACGAAATAACCCTTGCATCACTGCTCCACAACTTGCCAAACAAATGCCCACCAATGCAGCAAGAATTACCCGGGGAAACCGGATAGCAGAAAAAATTACCCCTTCTTGCTGAACGCTAATCTGGTCTAATGCGGGTTGACCTAACCCCAACCAGCCAGCCAGCACTTCTATCAGCTTGATAGGAGAAATAAAAACAGGCCCAACCAAGGCAGCGCCGATCATCGTTGGTAGTAGTGCCAACAAGAGCATCAATGTAAATTTTCGGGCTTTCGTCTCTCTCAATTATATTCCTCTGACTTTAACCCCAGTTAATAATCAACTCCTTTCCGCGCTTTTATATTGTCATGGTATGCATGCTTCACATCTTTTATCTCTGAGACGGTATCCGCTATCTCTTTCAAAGAAGAGGTGCCGCCACGACCTGTAACCACGACACTCTGGGTTATTGGCCTATTCGATAAGGCATCAATTACCATAGATTCATCAAGATATTTATAGCTCAGCATATAAGTTAATTCATCTATGATTACCAGATGATAGCTCTCATCACGCAACATAGGCGCCACTATTTCCCATGTAGTTTTAGCTGCAGCAATATCTGCATCACGGTCCTGCGTATCCCACGTAAATCCAGTACCCATCTGATAAAAATCTACTTGAGGACAAAAATCCCTCAAGTAGAGCTCTTCGCCTGACAGCTGCTGACCTTTAATAAACTGAACCACGCCAACCTTATATCCATAACCAAGAGAGCGCATCACCATTCCAAAAGCTGAGCTACTCTTACCTTTGCCATCACCAGTAAGAAGGATCATAACCCCTCTTTCTTGGTCACAGGCTGCAACATGTTGATCAACTTTTGTCTTCAATTTTTGCATTTTGCGCTTTTGGCGCTCAGCCTGGCTTTCAGTCTCTGTCATGAAATTACTCCAAAGTCAGCTCAAGAGCCAATTAGTTAAAGCGTATAAGTGAATTTTAACACCCAATTAGAGCCATCCATATGATAGCTTTCACTAGCAGTCCTGTAATGCTTATCGAACACATTATTAGCTTTCAACTGCATCTTAACCTTTTCGGCGAGCTGGTAACTTAAACGAAAATCTAATAGACCATAACCTCCTAAACTCGCGGTGTTAGTTGTATTAGTATAGCGCTTACTAGTTGCATTGAAGGATACTCCTGCATCCAGACGAGAAAAACTACGATCAATATCGAAAGTAAATTTCTTTTTGGCGCGTTTTTGAAGCATCTTATCTGTTTTTTGATTGCGTGGATCGGTATAAGAAAAACTGGTAGTAATATCCCATCCACCAATATTTGTATCGGCACTAAATTCACCACCTTTAATTTTAGCACTGGAGACATTACTAGGGGCCCATTGATATGGATATTCCGCTGTACCAGCAGGAGCCCATTCAATAAGATTATCGATGCGATTTTGATAAATAGAAGCTTCCCATTTCCATGAGGAATAATCTCCCCTAGCTCCTAGCTCAAAGATTTCAGAATCCTCTGGGAGCAGATCTGGATTACCAGCAGAATTAGCACCAATTGGCCAATATAAATCATTAAAGGTCGGTGCCTTGAAGCCTTCTGCCCAGCTTATCGTCACTCGATGGCTCTTTCCTAGCTGTGCCCCTAAGGCAAAGTTACTAGTATCCTGTTTGCCAGTCTCCTCATTATCGTCCTCACGGAACCCTAGAACATAATCAAAAATAGAGAATTTTCCTTGATATTGAGCAAAATATGCACGATTCATTCTTTCTTTAACTAAAGTACCCTGAGCATCAGTATATGTTGTGCTAGCGATTAACTCATCATCATAAAGATCGACACCAAATGTCACTAGCTGACCATCAACTATTTCGATATCATTTTGCCAAGAGTACTGATCTTTGGTTGTACGAAAATTTGATAAATGTGACCCATCTACAGCATTAGTATCATCAATATCATCCATAGATCGACCTATAGAAATTTTAGATTGCCACCAATCTGTTAAAGGGGCACTAATATTAAATCCTATATTTTGTATGGTGCTATCTGAATAGGGATCAGTTCCACGTGAGCCGTCAAATGCATTATCGTAATAATTACGAGAATTGGCTTCTAAAATACCTAACCCTATATCCACTCCATTACCAAATGTATATCCAAAGTTAGCATTAATTGAACGATTTCTATAGCCGTCATTATCTCGAGTCTGCTCCCTATCTTCTAGCTGTGCGTCTATCCCATCTGTTTCCAGATATGATGCATTTAGCGAATAACGCAACTGATTGTATGTTCCACGCGTTGATATGGCAGTTCTTTTTAAGACGTTAGACCCCACCTCAGTAGATATAATTGTTGAAGGCTTAAAATCACCTTTTTTGGTAAATATTTGAATTACTCCGCCTATTGCGTCACTGCCATAAATACTTGATTTTGCGCCACGTACGATTTCTATACGTTCTATCTGGCTGGGATCTATAAATTGAAAAGATGTACTACCTAGGCTAGCAGAATTAAAACGTTGCCCATCAATTAAAAATAAGGCGTGTCCTGTATTTGAGCCACGAATAAATAAACTAGGAACTGATCCGGCTCCCCCATTACGAGCTACATCAATACCAGGAACATGCTGAAATAAATCAAGTAGATCGGTTGGTTGATATCTCTCGATATCAGCAGCACTCACTACGGTCGCTGCTGAGAGCGTCTGGGCGATAGGCTGTGATGTACGTGTTGCCGTAACTATAACTTCTGCACTATCTGTTTCTGCAGACACTGGAATAGAAACAGTAACAGCAAGAATAACTGCACCAAAAAGAAAATTAGTTTTCATGTGGCCTCGTTATGTTCGTCCCCGAACAATTGTGGATTTAAGTAATACCACGCGGAGAAAATAACGAAGAGATGGGTATAGGATTAAAAAAACCTATACCAAAACTAACGCCACCGCTCCCCGCGGTTCGTTGTGTATAGCTATAGGCCGGTCTCCGGACTCATGAGTGGTTTCCCTGCTAAATCACCTTCCCGTACTCTAGTACAGTGGTTGTTTGATTTAGCATTAAATCTACTAGTTAAAAGCAGACCTTCTCACTTACCGTTGCGGGGGCAGTATCAGAATCGTCAACTCCCAAGCATTGCTGGGTTTCAACTCACTGATTTCCCGTTTCACCCAATTCACAGACTTATAAATTGGACACCTACAGATAAACAATGCTCGCCAAGTTACAGAGATGAACTCTAAAAGTCAATCGACATTCAGTCGAGGGCTTCGATAGCCTCTGTTAGTTTACGTACAGCGATAACCTCCATTCCACGGATGGCTTTTTTGGGAGCATTTCCTGCTGGGACAACAGCTCTTTTGAAGCCATGCTTTGCAGCCTCCCTTAAACGTTCCTGGCCATTCGGTACTGGACGAATCTCACCAGAAAGCCCAACCTCACCGAATACAACTAGGTCTCTTGGTAATGGGCGATCTCGAAAACTAGAGATCACAGCAAGGATTAAAGCAAGATCGGCGCTAGTCTCGAGAACTTTCACTCCGCCTACTACATTTACAAAGACATCTTGATCGCCAACCATCAGACCACCATGGCGATGCAAAACAGCTAATAGCATAGCCAGGCGATTATGATCCAAACCTACAGTGACTCGCCGAGGATTACCTAAATGACTTGGGTCCACTAGCGCCTGTAGTTCAACCAACAATGGCCTGGTGCCTTCCCAGATCACCATCACCAGACTACCAGAAGCCACTTCATCTCCTCTTTGTAAAAAAATTGCCGAAGGATTAGGCACCTCTCTAAGGCCTTTATCCGTCATTGCAAAAACACCTAGTTCGTTTATGGCGCCAAAGCGATTCTTATTGCAACGAAGTGTTCGAAAATGGCTATCATTAGAACTCTCCAGCATCATGGAGCAATCGATCATATGCTCTAGAACTTTCGGCCCAGCAATCACACCATCCTTTGTGACATGTCCTACCAACAGAAGCACGGTATTTGTCTCTTTAGCATAACGAATAAGCATTGCGGCGCTTTCTCTGACCTGAGATACACTTCCGGGGGCAGAAGCTACATCATCTAAATGCATGACTTGAATGGAGTCTACTGCTAATATTTTTGGCTGATACTGTATGGCAGCAGCACAAATAGCCTCTACTGAAGTCTCAGCCATAATTTGTAGTTTATCTGACGGTAGTTCAAGCCGACTGGCTCGCATTGCCACCTGTTGAGGCGACTCTTCCCCGGTTACGTAGAGAGACTTATGGTTTTGAGCCAGACTGCAAAGGTGTTGTAGTAATAGCGTACTTTTTCCTGCACCAGGCTCACCACCGACTAAGATGCATGAGCCAGGAACTAGGCCTCCACCTAAGACTAAATCAAACTCGACACTTCCGGTTATGATTCTAGGCACCTCATCAAGCATGATTTCAGACAGCACACTGATTGAACCGTTTGCTGTACCTGCAAAACCGGCATTACGCATAACAGAGGAATTCTTAGAAGACCCTATCCTCAGCTCTGTCAAAGTATTCCATGCGCCACATTCAGCGCACTGACCCTGCCATTTGTTGAAATCGGCACCGCAATCATTGCACACATAAGACGATATTTTCTGTTTTGCCACTTTTAAAGAGCCTCCGAGGATAATAATAAGTTTATCACGAGACATCAGAAAGAAGTTCCGACATGTGCAGAAGAAACTAGCTATCTTTGATTCTTTAAATAAACTTACTTTGATATTTCTGATAAGGTACTTGATATGTCATTAATATCTGAAAAAATGCTTACCATTTCAATTCCTCTAGCAGCCACAATTGGACTAGAGGAGGCTGTCCTACTTCAAGCATTAAATGAGCTGCTATATCACAACGAAAAAGAATCAAACGATGATTATTGCTGGGCAACTGTAAACATACATCAGCTCCAAAAAATTACACCTTTCTGGGATATCAAAATATTACAACGTAATATCTATAGTCTTCGCGACAAGGGTGTCCTATTAGTTGCCTCCTCGCCACTACTTGAAAGCAGCGAACTTCGTTTTGCTTTTAATGAGAAAGAAACCTCCAAACAGCAACCTGCTATTGGGAAATCTATGACAGACAATTCCCATCACAGACAAGGCGCAAAAACTCTACCGCAATCATGGTCACCAGAAACAGATGTTTTGCGACAGTTAGAGCAATACAATATACCGGCTCAATTTATCAGTGATCAGTTGCCAGAATTTATTACCTACTGGTCAGAACGCAACGATCCTCAATTTAGCTGGGGTTCAAAATTTATCAAGCATGTGTTGCGTTTGTGGCGCAATCATCAAACAGAGAGTAAAAAACTTGACCTACAAGTTCGGATGAGTACCGACTGGATGCCCTCTGAAGATGCTATGGATATCCTTGTACGGCAGGCAGGAATTAATCATAATTTCATTGAAGATGCCATACCGGAGTTTATACTGTATTGGGCAGAACGTGGGGACGCCTCTAATACCTGGAATAGTCGTTTTGTGATGCATGTTAAGCGCCAATGGGCGAAATTTAGCGCTACAATGGAACAAGATTCGGACCCCAGACCAATACCTCGAGACTGGCAGCCCAGCGAGGATCTTTATGAGATTTTAGTCCTAGCAAATATCCCTCGAGATTTTGCAGAGCGATTATCGCCTGAATTTACTCTCTATTGGAGAGAAAGTGGTCAGGCGCGCACTTCATGGAACACAAAATTTTTACAGCAGGTAAAACGAGAGTGGTCTCGACAGCAATCAGCTTCTTCGCAGGTGACATATAATGACAAAAAACAACGATCTAATCGATCAAACAGTACAAGAGGTAGTAACCTCATCGACGAACTCAGTGACAGAAGCTGGGCCAGCAACTAAGCACTCATCTAAACTTATAGATGCCATCAATCAGGTGTTTGCTCTGTTTAGAGTAAATTATCATAATCAATTTTATAGTGCATATAGTGACACCGATGTGCTCAATCAAGCCAAACGTTTGTGGCTGGATGCTCTTTCCTATTTTACAGAAAGGCAGGTATTGCAGGGGGCAAAAAAAATCATAGAGACCTCCGACTATCTACCGACGCTAAATCGCATGCTGCAGTGCTGCGAAATGTCTACTAGTGAAGACGGGAGCCTGCCAAGCCCCAAAAAAGCATACATAGAAGCGTGCAATGCTGCTTCCCCAAAATGTGATGCGAAGTGGTCACATTTGGCGATTTACCATGCAGGCCAAGACACTGGGTGGTATCGTCTGACTAACGAAGCAGAATCTAGCAGCTACCCAGCATACTTAGAAAACTATCGTCGTATCTGTCGAGAAATCTCTCAGGGAAGAAAATTGACTGCTCCTATCCTTTCAGAACAGGAAGAGAAGACGGTTCCGTTAAGTAAAACGGAGCTCAAACTTAGGCTCAAATCATTAAAAAATGAATTAGGCTTCAAGTAATCAATACATAAAAAACTATCACGCCTAGATAAGTTTATGTCACGCCAAAGGTTTAACTTCTATTTTGTCTACTCTCTGAAAACCTTTCGGTAGCTTATTGCCTCGCCTGCCTCTTTCTCCCCGATAATGCTCTAAATCTGACAGCTTGAGGCTTAAGTAACGTTTTCCAGAAAAAACTAGGAGCGTCTGTTGCTGATCAACAACAGTGACAGCAACCATAAATTCCTCTCTTGACTGAAGTCTAGAAGACGGAATACTGATCAATTTATTACCTTTACCTCGAGCAAGCTGCGGCAGCTCTGCAAGAGGAAAAATTAGCATACGTCCTTCATTGCTTACAGCGACCACTAAACTTTGATGAATGTTAGGCACCAGCGTCGGCGCAAGCACCTTCCCCCCTCTGGGGACAGAAATTGTTGATTTACCTGAACGATTTTT
Organism: Porticoccus sp.; assembly: GCA_047635255.1. GTDB lineage: Bacteria > Pseudomonadota > Gammaproteobacteria > Pseudomonadales > Porticoccaceae > Porticoccus. The sequence goes on from JBLIIR010000009.1 coordinate 23,227, forward strand.
TGTATACAGATCTTCAAATTTTGCCACAAACCCATAACCTGCGTCAGTTGCTAAAAGCAAGTGCTGGCTATCTTCCCCAATAATCAAACCATTAAAAGTGGCACCAGAAGTTGCATTCAATCTTCCAGTTACCGGCTCACCATGCCCTCTCGCAGAGGGAAGAGAGTGCGCAGGGATGGAGTATGTTCGCCCTTCGGAATCCAATAAGATTACATTTTGATTACTACGGCCCTTTGCCTCACAGAGAAAATTATCGCCCTCTCTGTAATTAAGTGAAAGAGGGTCAAGATCATGCCCTTTTGCTGACCTAATCCAACCCTTGTCAGATAGGACAATGGTCACTGGCTCGGAAATCACTAAATCGGCCTCACTGAAAGCCTTCGCCTCGACTCTCTCTACAAGAGGGGATCTTCTTTTGTCGCCAAATTCTTCTGCTACTTCTAATAATTCTTTTTTTACCAGCGTCCTTAAGCGCTGAGCAGAGCCAAGAATTTTCTCTAACCCTTCTTGCTCTTTGGTAAGCTCTTCCTGCTCCCCTCGAATTTTGAATTCCTCTAATCGCGCAAGCTGTCTCAATTTTGTATCTAGAACGTACTCAGATTGTATGTCGCTCAAGTCGAAACGTTGAATCAATACAGCTTTAGGCTCATCCTCACTGCGCACTATCTGAATCACTTCATCTATATTAAGAAAGGCTATTAATAACCCATCTAGGAGGTGCAATCGCCTCTCTACCTTATCTAAACGATAGGCTATACGTCGCTTAACAGTCTCCAAGCGAAATGTGAGCCATTCAGATAAAATAATTTTTAACGATTTTACTTCTGGTCGGCCATTAATGCCGATCATGTTCATATTGACTCTATAGCTTTTCTCCAGGTCAGTCGTAACAAACAAATGATTCATTAAAACTTCAAGATCTACTCGATTTGACTTTGGAACAATCACTAGTCGAGTTGGGTGCTCGTGGTCAGATTCATCTCTAAGATCGGCTACCATAGGTAATTTTTTCGCATTCATTTGCGCGGCTACCTGCTCCAAGATCTTTGCACCTGAAGTTTGATGAGGCAAGGCCGTCAAGATAATATCGCCGTCCTCTTTATGCCATATCGCTCTCATTTTTAAACTACCACGACCTGTTTCATAGATTTTTAAGATATCCTCATGAGTCGTAATAATCTCAGATTCCGTGGGGTAGTCAGGCCCCTTAACGTACTCGCATAAATCCTCTAGAGTTGCCTTGGGCTCGTCAAGTAGATGGACACAAGCACCGATCAATTCTCTCAAATTATGAGGGGGAATATCCGTCGCCATACCTACAGCAATACCTGTAGTGCCGTTTAACAGTACATGCGGAGCTCTAGCTGGCATTACTATCGGTTCATCTAGCGTCCCATCAAAGTTTGGTTTCCAGTCAACAGTCCCTAGGCCTAATTCGCCCAACAAAATATCTGAAAATTTAGCTAACTTAGACTCGGTATAACGCATTGCTGCAAAAGATTTGGGGTCATCTTGCGCGCCCCAATTTCCCTGACCATCAACTAGCGGATAGCGGTAGGAAAACGGCTGGGCCATTAGAACCATAGCTTCGTAAGCTGCGCTATCGCCATGAGGATGGAATTTACCAATCACGTCGCCTACCGTTCGTGCAGACTTTTTGTACTTTGCTGTGGATTTCAGCCCCAGCTCACTCATTGCATAAATAATTCTTCTTTGAACAGGCTTAAGGCCATCCCCAATATTAGGCAATGCGCGATCAAGAATCACATACATTGAATAATCCAGATATGCTTTTTCAGCATAATCTTGAAGGGGTGTTTGTTCCGGGGTTTCGCCAATCAACAATGTTTCTGTCATATCCTTATCATCAGTCCTTGATCAAATTTTACCTTAAGAGCGATTTCTGCCTGAAATAGCACATTAAATATCATGGAGGAGGAACACTAAATTTCCGCTAAATTTCCCGTTTCTTCAAGCCACACTTTTCTATCATTTGCGCGCTTCTTAGACAACAGCATATCGAGCATCTGATTGGTATTGTCACCTACTTCTACCGTCAACTGGACTAAACGGCGTGTATCGGGATTCATTGTAGTCTCACGTAGTTGCATGGGGTTCATTTCACCCAGACCCTTGAAGCGCTGTATATTGACTTTTCCATTTCTTTTTTCTGCTGAAATTCTATCTAAAACACCCTGTTTTTCGCTTTCATCCAGGGCGTAAAATACATCTTTACCGACATCTATTCTATACAGCGGCGGCATTGCAACATATACATGCCCCGCATCGACTATTGCACGAAAATGCCTAACAAATAAAGCGCAGAGAAGTGTAGCAATATGTAATCCATCAGAATCTGCATCCGCCAAAATACATACTTTATGATACCTTAGGCTGCTAAGATCTTCTGCTTGTGGATCAATCCCCAAGGCGACTGAAATATCATGGACCTCCTGAGATGCCAAAATTTCCTCGCTATCAACCTCCCAAGTGTTTAATATTTTTCCTCTTAGAGGCATGATTGCCTGAAATTCGCGACTCCTTGCCTGCTTAGCAGAGCCGCCAGCTGAATCACCTTCCACTAAAAATATCTCACAGCGTTCCGGGCTACCAGAAGAACAATCTGCAAGTTTGCCTGGCAAAGCAGGGCCAGCAGTCACTCGTTTTCTTGCAATTTTTTTACTGGCCTTAAGACGTGTTTGGGCGTTATTTATAAATAACTCCGCCAGGAGTTCAGCATCCTCTGTGTGATGATTGACCCAAAGACTAAAGGCATCTTTTACAATGCCAGAAATAAACGATGAGGCCTCACGAGAGGATAGGCGTTCTTTGGTCTGACCTGAGAACTGTGGGTTGGCTAATTTGGAGGACAACACAAATGCACATCTATCCCATATGTCTTCAGGAGCGAGCTTAACCCCTCGTGGCAATAAATTGCGAAATTCACAAAACTCTCTCATAGCATCCAGCAATCCGGTTCGGAAGCCATTAACATGAGTCCCCCCTTGCATTGTCGGTATTAGATTAACGTAACTCTCTTGAATTACATCTCCCCCCTCAGGCAACCATTGTACAGCCCAATCAACGGCTGCAGCTTCAGCGGAAGAACTTCCTACAAAAGCCTCTAAGGGGATAGCTTCCCATTCTTTTGTTGCCCCCTGAAGATAATCTTTTAGTCCGTCTGCGTACAACCATGTGTCAGTTTCACCAGTGCTTTCATCACTGAAATTCACTTCTAGCCCTGCACAAAGGACTGCTTTTGCCCTCAACACATGTTTGAGTCGTGCAATAGAGAATTTTATCGAGTCAAAATATTGTGGATCCGGATAGAAATGCACCAAAGTACCTGTGTTTCTCCTCCCGCAGCTATCTATAACTTTCAACTCAGATGACTTGTCTCCACCAGAAAAACCCATATGATATACATTACCATCACGCTTAATCGTGACCTCCAGCCTAGATGAAAGTGCATTAACTACAGAAATACCAACCCCATGAAGGCCGCCGGAAAACTTATAATTTTTTCCAGAGAATTTCCCCCCAGCATGTAGCGTAGAAAGGATCACCTCTACGCCTGGCAAACCCTGCTCCGGATGAATGTCCACAGGCATGCCGCGACCATCATCCAAAACAGACAAAGACCCGTCTTTATAATGTGTCACCATTACTTTTGTAGCGTGGCCCGCAAGAGCCTCATCAACACTATTATCTATAGCTTCTTGAGCCAAGTGATTTGGTCGTGTTGTATCCGTATACATTCCTGGGCGCTTTCTTACCGGATCCAGTCCTGTTAGAACTTCAATATCTTCTGCCGTGTAATTACTCATAAAAAATCGACTATGGTTGTAAAAAATCAATAATGGCAGGCAAATGCCGTGTATAATTTTGAAAGCTATGATCCCCGCCAGGTTCGATAGTCAAAATACAATGGGAGTATTTCATCTTCGCCTGACGATAATCTAACACCTCATCACCTGTTTGAAGTAACACCCAGATGCTATCTGATACGCATATCTGTTTAGTATCCAAATCTCGAAGCATGTCAATATGACCCTGGTTTAGCACATAGTGCTCACCAGAATGGTAATTGGTGTTTTCTCCCAAGTACTCATTCATAGATTCGTACGGACGGACGGCTGGATTAATAAGCACAGCCTTTAGGCCATATTTTTTAGCGAGCCAGGTTGCATAATACCCGCCCAAAGAACTGCCGATGAGCCCAACAGGCCCCTTGCACTGATCAATAATGGCCTGCAGTTGGTCAATTGCAACACACGTATCGCCATCTAGCGCCGGGCACAGAAAGCTGCGATCTAAAGATGATTTTTCCAGCCAATTCTTAGTTTGTCTTGCCTTCAAAGAAGCTGGAGAGCTGTTAAACCCATGAATATAAATTATTGTCATACCCTACCAGAGTTTTTCCACATCAAGGCATTATAGTGATATAAATTCTTTCAAGAGAACAGATAAATCAAAGTAGTTTTACGCAATTAAAGGCAATAAGCCCAGCTCTCTCAAAATTAGCCCATGCCTGCATGTCAAGTTTCCAGATAATTCACTCCTGTATCAAAAAAACCATCCGGATGCAGCTCAATCCATCGATAACCAGGCGCTTTTTCATTTAACTGAAAACGTTCAGCATCACTAACAAACTGAAAACAAGTTGAGGGAGTATTATAAACAAGTAACTCATTCCAATTAGTGACTCTTTCTTGATGGACATGACCGGTAAATATTCCTCTTACATTATCATATTGAGCTAATATTTCTTCAAATTGTCGGTTATTTGATATGCAGTGTTCATCTAGCCACCTGGAATTTATACTCACAGGGTGATGGTGGACAAAGAGCAATACAAAATAATTCTGGCAATTTTTTAATAAACCCCTTAGCTGCTCGATTTCGTTTTGTGCAAGCACGCCAGCTACGCTTCCAGGATCAGCGCTCACCAAAGAAATAACAGCCCAGTTTTCTTGCTTTTCCACCCGAACAAAGGGCTGCACAATTATATTGTTCATCATCAAAAAATCGTCATGATTCCCAGGAAGCCATCTATAGGGTATCAATGAAGATTCCATTGCATCAGAAAAAAGTTGATACGAGCGCTCTTCGCCCGAAGAAGAAATGTCGCCCGAAGCAATAATTAAAGAGGGAGGCAATTTAGTGGCGATTTCATGCAACACTTTAGAGAAACTCTCGTAAGTATTTACGCCGTGCGATATAAAATTTTTTTCTGCGCCCAAATGGCAATCTGTAATCTGTACAAGCCGCACCATAATCTCTCTCTCTTCAATCTACTTCTTTAGTGCAAGAATACCTTACATGTCGTCAATCAGATGCTGCCTGGATCTCAAGAGAAGACAGAAAATCTAAAAAACTGGAGCAGGGTCATACCCAAACTCAAGACAATGCGCTAACCATTCTGAGAGAAACTGATTCCATTGAGCTTTTTCATCCGGCTGATATCTATTTTTATTCAAATACTCATAGCGCGGGCGAATATGCCTGACTCCATCACAGGACACCACCTCTGCCATCTTCGCATCGTGATACAGCCTTAATTTCAAGAGAGGCAATTTCAACCATGAATTTAATCTTTTGCATGGGATATATGTACCCGTTTGCTCATCAAGCTTTATCAACGTTGTATAAGGCGCTCTCTCTAACACCTGAAATCGCAAAATATGCTTACCTGCGTTATAAACGTAGATCTTGCGCTGATCAGCCTCATCAATTTTAGGGAATAACTTTAATAGCCGAGCATAGTTAGCATCGCCATCAGCCATATAGCCATGAAGATCTATCTTATATTGGACTCTAATATTGGCTATCAAACGACTTACTCCACATTTGGTCATCTCGACACAGGTATAAAATAGTTAGCTAAAAACTCATCGGAATGCTTTTGTAGCCACATCAAAGAAATTGTAGTTGCCGCATTGTTGCATTGTCCTTTTTCTAAACATAAGAATACATCATCTTCAGTAATGATATGCAGAGAAATATCCTCAGAATGCTCATTCATGCCACAATTGCCTTGGAGGCCAATCAGGTTAGTGACCCCGCAATAAAGATGCATGTGTTCATTTGTTCCTCCAGGACTCACCCAATACTCACAAATATGCCTTAATTCGATGTCTTCGATATCAACTTCTTCTTTCACTTCTCGCAAAGCCGCTTCCTCTAACGACTCTCCGGAGTCAACCACACCAGCAACAACCTCAAACAGCCAAGGTCCACTCCGTTCATCTAACGCCCCAACCCGAAACTGCTCTATCAGCCCCACTAGCTTGTGTATAGGGTCATAAAGCAAAACCCCTACAGCAGCGTTACGCTGAAATAGTTCTCGCTCAATAGATTTGCTCCACTCACCAGAAAAAAGCTTATGGCGCAAAGTAATTCGAAGCATTTTAAAAAAACCAGAAAACACTTCTTCTTGCTTTTTCACCAAAACATCCTGAGAGTTATATTTATGTTTAAGCATCGCCATAGCCAATACGCAGTCTTTTGGTTAGTTTTTTTCGTAAACTTAAAAATTTCATGACATGAATACTCTAGCAATGGCTAGTCCGAGGAAATCTGATAGACTTAATGTAGCACCATCAGCACCAAAATTGGAAAAATTTGAATGAATCGTTTTGCTAATTTTTTTATCCTCATCAGCCTAGGCATATCGGCCCCGTTGTGTTGGAGCGCAGATACACTGTTAAAGATTTATGAGGTATCTTTGCGCAACGACTCTGAGCTGCTAGCGGCACAGGCTGAATATCTTGCAAAAACAGAATCAAAAAATATTAACAGAGCGGCATTATTGCCAAATATTAATGCCATAGGCACATACTCAGAAAATGAATGGAAAGGATCATCGACTTCGGTTTTAGGTCAAAACTCAATATTCGGTCGCAAGGGCCGTACCGATCAGGACACAAAAAGTTACTCCATAACACTATCTCAGCCAATTTTTGACTTACCCGCATGGTTTTCTTTTCAACAAGGAAAAGAGCTCAGTTACGAGGCTCAATTGCAATTTTCTGCGAATCAGCAATCCTTTATACTAAGATGCGCTGATACTTATTATGGAGTTCTCAGAGCAAAGGAAGCTTTAGAATCAACGATTGCTGAAGAAGGGGCCATAAAGGATCAGCTGGATCAAGCCAAGAAACGCTTTGAGGCTGGGCTAACCCCTATCACAGAAGTACACGAAACAAAGGCCGCCTATGATAACGCCCAAGTTAAATCTCTAGAAGCAACAGCTGCTCTTGATATAGCTTTTGAGGGCCTGACAGTACTAACAGGTCAGTCTCATGAAAAACTGGTCGGACTAGCCACCGATTTTCCTATTATAAAACCAGAGCCATTAGGTCGAGAGGCCTGGGTTCAGTTTGCGCTGGCAAATAATTTTTCACTTAAGGCTGCTCGCCATGCCCGAAATGCAGCAGCGCAAAATGCAAAATCAAAAAAATATGAACATTTGCCAAAATTAACAGGATCTATATCTTACTATGATGATCGCTCTGACAGCTACTTCATGGGAACAGACCTAAAGACCAACACCACCTTTTCAAGCCCATCTGAAAGCAACTCTTTAGGGTATAGCACTGGGGTGGAAATAAGTGTGCCTATTTTTACTGGAGGGCTTATAAGCGCTGAAAGAAGGCAAGCCATGCAGCAATCTTTGCAGCTGAAGGAAGTTTGGATAGGCAAGCAACGAAGCATCGCACAGCAAACCAAGTCTCAACACTTACAAGTTTTCACAAACGTTGCGCGAGTGCAGGCTCGCGAACGGGCTGTAGATTCAGCAAAAAGCGTATTAACTTCCACCGAAGAAAGTTATGAGGCAGGAACTCGAAATACTGCTGATGTTTTAATTGCACAGCGGAGTCTATATCAAGCTAAGAGAGACTATGCTGACTCTCGCTACGACTATATTGATAGCCTCTTACGTCTCAAAGAAGTGTCTGGACAACTGAGCCCTAAGGACCTTATCGAGCTAAATGCTTGGCTTAATCCGGAAATTATTATCATGAAATCTGCTTATCAATAATCTTCATCAGTTTATCTAAAGCTCCTCGATTATCTTCTGCCACAGATTTTGCAGCAGCCCCCATTCGTTCCGCTTCTAAAGTATCTCCCAAAAGCTCCTGAACAATCTTGGCCATGCTGCTGGAGTCTTTACATATACGCATACCTTGGGCACCTTCAAGTAATCGCGATACTT
>JBLIIR010000010.1:0-29958 GCA_047635255.1 Porticoccus sp.
GTACCACCCACCAAATTAAGAAAGCATATACGGACCGGTAGTTCAGCTGGTTAGAATGCCGGCCTGTCACGCCGGAGGTCGCGGGTTCGAGTCCCGTCCGGTCCGCCATTTATGCTTTTAACCCTTGACCTCAAAGACTCCAGGAGCGCTATAGTGGTAAAAACATTAAGCGCATACTGTCCGGATCAATAAACTACAATTAATGCTACTGCTGCTAGCGCTAATGTTGCTTTTTCATAACATATAGATACTCAATTATTTACCCAAACCACGCAGCCTTTTACCGTAAACTGCACAATCTACTTGGCTTTCTTATATAATATCTACATTGAAGCTCTTCGGGGTGACAGCAGCGTTTAATTCACTGTATGGCGGCTGATTATGAAACCTTTTGAGTATATTGCACTTATTGCTAATGTGGAGCTTCCTGAGGTAACTGAGCCCTTGAAACGCTTGTGTCATTTTTTAGAAAAAGAAGGCTATTCAGTTGCTTTGGAATCAAAGACGTCGTTGTTAATTACTAACAGCACACTACCTGTTTTTGATTGTCTAGACGAGGAGCTCAAGTTGGATCTGGTCGTTGTAGTTGGCGGCGATGGCAGCATGCTAAGTGTAGGAAGAATTGTGGCAGAGCTCAATATACCGCTCCTCGGAGTTAATAGGGGCAGGCTGGGATTCTTAACAGATATCCAGCCGGATGATATGGAAAATCAGTTAATTCGTGTTTTAGCTGGCGATTACATTGTGTCAAACCGCTTCTTGCTTGAAATTTCACTTTCTCGAGAAGGTGAAAAAATAAATTCCGGCGAAGCAATCAATGATGTTGTGGTGCATCCAGGTAGCTCCCTGCGGATGATGGAGTTTGAGTTATATATAGATGAGCAATTTGTTTATAGTCAGCGATCTGATGGTTTAATAGTATCAACACCAACTGGCTCTACTGCTTATGCCCTTTCTGGCGGCGGCCCTATTCTTCACCCTAATCTGGATGCCATTGTCTTAGTCCCCATGAATCCACATACATTGTCCAGTCGACCTGTTGTAGTGGGAGGAAATAGCAGCATAGAGATTAAACTTGGGTTGCGTAATGAACACTCAATGGTGACCTGTGACGGTCAAAATGACCTCATCCTCCAGCCAGGCGATGTCATCTGTATTGAAAAAAAAATGCAGCCATTAAAGCTTATTCATCAAACAGACAATAGCTTTTATGCAACCTGTCGCACAAAGTTAGGCTGGGGTAGTCGATTGGGCTTAAGTAATCGAAATAGATGACAAGGGTTTTTTGGTAAATGACAGATGATAAAAATACTATGCTACAGTTTGATAGCCGCAGTTTAAGTCTTCAGTTGAGAAACGCTCCGGTTGTGGTGATGGTCTTATTATTAAGTGTTATAGGGGCCTCAATTGTTGAATGGTTTCCCCTTTTGGTCCACTGGCTTACAATACAAGATTACAGTTTAGATAATAATGTTATTATTTTTAGCTCCATATCGAGCAGTATTGATAATGCAGAATACTGGAGGCTAGTGACCCCAGTGTTCTTACATTTTGGGCACTTTCATTTGATCTTTAATGCTTTGTTGTTTTGGGTTTTAGGGCAAAAGATTGAATGTTTTCTTGGCAGCTCAAGACTAGCCGTATACATAGTTTTGATATCAGTATGTTCTAACATTGGACAGTATTTACTGGGCGGCGCTGCATTGTTTGGCGGTTTGTCTGGAGTTGTGTATGGGTTGCTAGGGTTTATTTGGGTTCGTCAAAAAATAGCGCCTGTTCCAGAATTAAGTGTGCCCCACGGCCTGATAGGGTTCATGTTTGTTTGGTTAATTTTAGGTGTTAGCGGCCTTGTAAATTTTTTTATGGACGCAAGCATTGCTAATGCAGCCCATGCCATCGGACTAATTAGTGGTGTTACCTTAGGGGCCCTTCATGGTCGAAATAGCCCCAGTTATTTACAGTGATATAATCTGATATTGCTGAGAGCTTAATAAAAGACATTGATTAAGGTAAGCCATGGATTTTGAAGAACTCATTAAATCGATTTCGCCTGAAGTCTATAAGAATATACAGTCTGCCGTAGAGCTAGGTAAATGGCCTAATGGCTTAAAGCTGACCCAAGAGCATCGCGAACATAGCATGCAGGTTTTGATAGCCTATGATGCGGCGCATAAATCCCACGAAAATCGTGTGGGTTATATCCCCTTAAAGAAAAAGAAAGATTCGTGTGATGCAGGCGCTACTGAAGGAAACGGAAGTATACGGGAAAATGTTGAGCAGCCTATTAAGTGGCAGGATTAGGTTTTGCCTGAATTTTCTGGATATCTTAAAAAAATGAAGACGACATTACCCGATTCTCTGGGATTAGAATTTGTTCGTTATCAGCTATCAGTTGATGATGAATTGATTTCTTTGAATGAGCAAATAGGCAAGATAGTTAGACTTTCGTTTACAGGATCGATTCATTGCATCCATTGCGGTCGGCGTAGCAAGAGGAGCTTCAATCAAGGATATTGCTATCCATGTTTCACCAGTCTAGCTCAGTGTGATATTTGTATCATGAGCCCAGAAAGGTGTCATTACGATGCAGGCACCTGCAGAGAACCTGATTGGGGTATGAATCACTGTATGGTAGATCATGTCGTTTACTTAGCTAACTCTTCTGGCATTAAGGTGGGTATTACAAGAGCAACACAACTACCGACTCGTTGGATTGATCAAGGAGCTATAGAAGCATTGCCAATTTTTCGTGTGAAAACGCGCCAGCAATCTGGGTTTGTTGAAGATATTCTACGCAAACACATATCAGATAGAACTAATTGGCGCACCATGCTGAAGGGGTCCATTCCTTCTGTTGATCTTGTTGGCGCTAGAGATACTCTTTATGAGCTTTGCTGTCAGGATTTACTGGAGCTTGAAAATCGGTTTGGTCTTGAAGCGCTCCAACGAATTGAAAGCATTGAGCCTTTGGCTATTAAGTATCCAGTCCTAGAATATCCACTGAAGGTGATTTCCCATAATGTAGATAAAAATCCTCGAATTGAAGGCACTTTGATGGGCATAAAAGGCCAGTACTTGATACTGGATAATGGCGTAATTAATATTAGAAAATATACGGCTTACCATGTGGATATCTCTCTGTAGGTCTTCATGCAAGCAGTTTTTTGCTCTTAATACCCTAAATACCCCTAACTCTAAGGCATGCAACCAATGGTAACCAAGAATTTTCTCCCAGAAACGACATACTTAAGTGACTATGAAGTCCCAAGCTTCTTGATTGATAAAACAGAATTACGTATCGAAATTTTAGAAGATTCAGCTAAGGTATTAGCAATATTGGCCATTAGGCATAATCCAGGTAGCCAGTGTTTAAAAAAGAGTCTGCAGCTTGCTGGTCAGGATCTAACACTGCAGTCCATCTCGATCAACGGCGATTTTTTAACCTCAGAACACTATAGTTTGACAGAAAATGATATTACTATTTATTCTGTGCCTGATCATTTTGTTCTCACGACAGAAGTACTCATATTTCCTAAGAATAACACCTCGCTGGAGGGGCTGTTTAAGTCTCGCACAATGTACTGCACTCAATGTGAAGCTGAGGGATTTCGTCGCATTACATATTATCTGGATCGCCCGGATGTCATGTCTGAATTTACAACAACCATTATTGGAGATAAGTTGGCTTGCCCGGTGTTGCTGTCTAATGGAAACTTGGTGGACACCGGAGATATGCCACCCAGCATCAACAGCGCCGGTGTGGATCTAAATAAAGGACGCCATTGGGCCACCTGGCATGATCCTTTTCCAAAACCCTCTTACTTGTTTGCTATAGTCGCTGGCGATCTATCTGTGGTTACAGACAGCTTTGCAACCTGTTCTGGCAAGCATATCGATATTCGATTGTATGTTGAGCCGAAAGATATAGGAAAATGCAGCCATGCGATACAGTCGCTAAAGAACGCCATGAGTTGGGATGAGCAATTTTTTGGCAGGGAATATGATCTAGATCTTTATATGATTGTCGCTGTAGATGATTTCAATATGGGCGCCATGGAGAATAAGGGATTAAATATTTTTAATACTTCATGCGTCTTGGCTCATCCGGAAACAACAACGGATGATGCCTTTAAGAGAGTGGAAGCTGTTGTTGCTCACGAGTATTTTCACAATTGGTCTGGAAACAGGGTGACATGTAGAGATTGGTTTCAGTTGAGCCTAAAAGAGGGTTTTACAGTTTTCAGGGATGCCGAATTTTCTGCATATATGGGCTCACCCTCAGTTAAACGCGTGGAAGATATTAATTTCCTTAGAACAGTTCAATTTGCAGAAGATTCAGGACCGACAGCACACCCTGTACAGCCTTTGTCATATATGGAAATTTCAAATTTTTATACAGTCACTATTTACGAAAAGGGTGCCGAGATTGTCAGGATGATTTATACATTGCTGGGACCTGAATTATTCCGCAGAGGCTCGGATCTTTATTTTTCAAAATATGATGGCCGGGCCGTAACTATAGATGACTTTGTGTCAGTGATGGCTGAAGTGAGCGGGCGTGACTTTGGTCAATTTATGACTTGGTATCGAAAGTCAGGAACCCCAAAATTAACAGTTAACAGTGAATATGACTTAAAGGCCCAGCAATACAAGCTGAGCTTTAAGCAGTCATGTCAGGCAGCGAAAAATTCAATATCTGAATCGAACGTGAAGGATATTTATCATATACCAGTTAGGATGGGGTTAGTTGGAAGCCAGGGAGCCTTGCCTCTTTCTAGTAACGCGGATGTATCTGTGCTTCTAGAAATAACAGAAGAGGAGCAAACCTTTTTCTTTGATAATATTCCCGAACATCCAGTCCCGTCGCTTCTGCAGGATTTCTCTGCCCCAGTTAAGTTAGATTACCCTTATTCACTGGATGATCTAGCTGCTCTCATGTCACGAGATGAGGATGGATTTAATCGTTGGAACGCGTCTCAACAGCTAGCCATCAGCCTCATGAAACCGATGCTTTGTCGATACCGTGTCGAGAATAAACTAACACTGAATCCTTGCTTAAGTAAGGCATTCGCCAGTGTGATTGAAGAGCCTAGCAATGATCTTGCAATGAAAGCATTAGTTTTAACATTGCCCTCAGAGTTAATAATGGCTGAATTGTCAGAAGAGATTGATGTTGAGGCGATCCATGCGGTCCGAAAATTTATACTGAATGAGCTAGGGGAAAGTCTTGCTGATCAGTGGAGAGATCTATATTTAGATAATCTGCCTTCTAACGATTATGTTTATAATGCGGACGAGGCTGCCCGACGTAGCTTGAAAAACCTAGCTTTGCGTTACCTCTCGAATGGAAAAACAGAGGACTCATTGCAACTACTTCAGTCTCAAATTTCTAGTGCTGACAATATGACGGATCGACTTTCATCCTTAGCCACCTTAATTAATGATTCTAGACCTGACGCAATAGGTCCTGCAAAGGAATCTTTGCATCAATTTTATCAAGACTGGAAGCATGAACCCTTAGTATTGAATCAGTGGTTTCAGCTCCAGGGCTCATGCTCTTTACCCGGGGGCCTGAAAAGGGTAGAAGCGCTAATGTCGCATTCTGCATTTGATTTTAAAAATCCTAATAAAGTTAGATCGTTGATTGGCGTGTTTTGCTCTAATAATCCAATCAACTTCCACTGTGAAGGCGGTGCCGGCTATCACTTTCTTGCTGATCAAGTGCTTGCTCTGGATAAGATAAATCCGCAAATTTCTGCAAGAATATTGACCCCTTTGACTCGCTGGCGCAGTTTCCCGCAAGCGCGTAGTGAGCTTATGAGAGCACAGTTAGATAGAATTATTTCAACGAAAAAATTGTCTAGAGATACATATGAAATTGTTTCTAAGAGCCTCTAAGAATATGGCCTTTATGTATGAATAAAATTTTTGCTACCTGCCCAAAAGGTCTTGAAGAATTGCTCGCTAGTGAGCTTGAGTCTCTTGGTGCAGATAAAGTCGGCCTAACAGTTGCTGGTGTTTTTGCTGAAGGGGCTGCAAGTTTTGCTTACAGGGCCTGCCTTTGGTCTCGTGTTGCTAACAGGATACTACTGCCTTTAGCTAAATTTAACGTGATCAATGACAATGACTTGTATCAAGGGATTAAAGAAGTTCCTTGGCATTTGCATCTAACTCCGCGTGAAAGCATTGCTGTTGATTTTTCTGGATCTAATGATGCAATTCGTCATACTCAATTTGGAGCTCAGCGGGTAAAAGACGGTATTGTCGACGCCCTCCAAGAGTATTTTGGCGATCGATCTGATGTTGACCTAAAAAATCCAGACATTCGTATCAATGTGCGTTTATCTAAAGATCAAGCAAATGTTAGCCTCGATTTGTCAGGTGACAGCCTTCACAAGCGTGGATATAGAGCAGCTATGGTGGCAGCTCCCCTAAAGGAAAACCTAGCCGCCGCTTTACTTTTACGTGCTGGTTGGTTGGATATTTCAGCCCAAGGCGGAGCGCTTATTGATCCTATGTGCGGGAGCGGGACTTTGCTTATTGAAGGGGCCATGATGGCTGCAGATATTGCTCCAAATCTGAATCGAGAAAAATTTGGATTTCATGGTTGGTTGCAGCATGACAAAGTTTTATGGGGTGAAGTTAGACAAGATGCTATAGATAGATGCCAGTTGGGGCTTGCAAGAAATCTGCCCGAAATGCGTGGTTACGACAAAGACTCCAGGGCTATTAAGGCCTCTCAGGAAAACATAGCATCTGCTGGACTTGACAAGCATGTGCGAGTAACACCTAAGCCTATGTTGGCGTTTAAAATACCCACCCACACTCAAATAGAACATGGCCTGATGATTTGCAACCCCCCTTATGGCGAGCGCTGGGGGGATGCTGAGGAATTAAGGCCCCTCTACCAGAGTCTTGGAGAGCTAGCCAAACGAGAATGCCCCGGATGGCGCTTAGCGATAATGACAAGTAATGCTGAGTTAGCTGGAGAGTTGCGGCTTAGGGCAAATAAAAAATATAAGTTATTTAATGGTGCCATTCCCAGCCAATTTCTTTTATACCAACTTCGAAGCGAAGCTGAAAGGATAGATGTTATCTCTTCTCAAGAGACACCAGTGGATCATGAGACTGCAATGACAGAAGGCGCAAAGATGCTTGCTAACCGCCTAAAGAAAAATTTTAAAAAATTGAATTCATGGATAAATCAATCTGAAGTTAACTGCTATCGCCTTTATGATGCCGACATGCCCGAATATGCTGTCGCTGTTGATATCTATGATCAGGCTGTTCATGTTCAGGAATATGCTCCTCCGTCAGATATAGAGCCACATCAGGCAGAAAAACACTTAGGTGAGGTTCGTGAAGCTATCAGTCAACACTTGAGGGGAAATACTTCCCGTGTATTCTTTAAGGAGCGTCGGCGACAAAAAGGTGATACCCAGTACCAACGAAAAGATGACCATCAAGGAAAGAGCGCTAGCTTTAATGTAACAGAAGGGAAGGCTGTGTTCGAAGTTAACTTAGAGGTTTATCTAGATACAGGCTTGTTTCTAGATCATCGACCAGTGCGTCGAATGATTTGCAATATGGCTAAAGGTAAGCGATTCCTTAACTTATTTTGCTATACAGCGACAGCTACCGTACATGCTGCTTTAGGCGGTGCTACATCTAGCTTAAGTGTAGATATGTCGAGTAGCTATATTGATTGGGCAGCCCGAAATTTTATTTTAAATAAAATGGATGTTAGCTGTCATCAGCTACTCAAAGAAGATTGTCTTGGCTGGCTGGCTAATGCGACTAAGGTAAATAACAAAGAGACGCAGTTTGATTTAATTTTTCTCGATCCACCAACGTTCTCTAATTCAAAAAAAATGGATTCAGTGTTGGATATACAGCGTGATCACGTGAAATTAATAAAGGATGCCATGTTGATTCTTGCTCCTAACGGGATCCTTATTTTTTCTAACAACTTTAGAAATTTCTCTATGTCTGCGAACATCGAAGAACACTATAGGGTTGAGGATATAACCAAAAAAACACTTGATCCGGACTTTCAGAGGAATCAAAAAATTCATAATTGTTGGTTAATTCGCCACCATGAATAAAATTTTTACATTATATGTCGGCTCCCATTGCCATCTTTGTGAGCAAGCGAAATTTCTTATAGCTGATGCTTTGAGCGACACAGGTTGGGTATTTCACGAGATCAGTATTACGAGCAGTGCTCTGCTTTACGAAAAGTATAGGCTCCGAATACCTGTGATTGTTTCGCCGCAAGGCGAAGAAAAAGGGTGGCCTTTTACTGCAGGGCAAATAAAACACCTTATGTCTTCAAAGGATCACTTATAATTTTTAATAAATAGATACTAGCCCAAGCTATGCTTATATTTTGTATATTTGAATAAGGCGTTTGCCAAGGTTCTCTCCTCGATAAAGAGATGAGATTGAACAAGGCGCCTCCTCAATTCCACATAAGATATCTTCACGATACTTTATTAGCCCGGCGCTGACCCATTTAGTGAGAGCTGCTAGCGCCTCTGAATATCGCTCTTTGTAGTCAAAGATTAAAAATCCTTCCATACGTGCTCTATTTACTAGAATTTTTCGTTCTTGCCTGGGCCCAATAGGATGCTCTTCCCAGTTGCTTATTGATGAGGTGCCACAGACTACAATGCGCCCGCCGATATTCAATAGTTGCAACACGGCATCACTAATTGCACCCCCAGTGTTGTCAAAATAAATATCAATACCTTTAGGGCAAGCCCGGGCAAGCTCTTTCTCAAATTGTTCATCATTGTAATTGATGGCTTGGTCGTACTGATATAGCTGCTTACATAGGGCTACTTTTTCTTGGCTTCCGGTGATCCCTATCGTGTGGCAGTTTTTTAGTTTGGCAATTTGACCAACACATGAGCCAACAGCTCCTGCAGCTGTTGATACAACTACAGTCTCTTCTGAAAGAGGTCGCCCAATGTCTAGAAGCCCAAAGTACGCTGTCATTCCATTTAGGCCAAGAATGCCAAGCGATGTCGATATAGGTAACGAATGAGCAGTTATTTTTCGATCAATGACGTCTGCTTCAACCAGAGCATACTCCTGCCATCCAAAAAGTCCTGTAACAAACTCTCCTGGAAGAAAGCTGGGGTGGAGCGAGTCAATGACCACGCCTGTAGCGAAAGACCGCATAACACTATTTAATGCAACCGGTTCGGCATAATTTCCAATAGTGCCAACCCATCCTTTCATTGCCGGCTCTACAGATAAGTATATGTTTCGAACAAGAACTTGACCCTTGGTAATGACAGGCAATACAGATTCCACAATTTGAAAATTATCAGCTGTGGGGATACCTTTAGGTCTTGATACAAGCAGCACTTGTTTGTTCTTGTAAGTAGTCATATATTTATCTATAAAGTTTGAATAATTTTTTATACCAACCGCACATACATTTCTTCGTTGTTGTACATAATAATATCCCCAGAAATAATTTTTTTTCTTTTTCTGGTTTCAATAGCACCATTTACCTTTACTAGGCCGGTAGCAACAGCGATCTTAGCTGCAGCACCGCTTTCAGTCATTCCTTCAAATTTCAGTATTTTGTAGAGCTCAGTAGGCTCTCTGTTTATATAAACATCTTTCATTTTTTTTGAGCTCAGTTATAGGTTGAAAAAGAGGGTCGATGTTAGCGTGGTCTCCTCTGCAATTTCCAACATGGTCTCAGTCCGCTGATCGACAACAGCACTTAACACCCAAGGCAAGAATGCCGGTTCATTTATTTTTTTCTTGATTGTGTGATTCATTGTCTTTGGTACAAGGTAGGGCGCATCAGTTTCTAACATCAATCGATTTAATGGGATATCTTTAGCAATTTTTTGTAGTTCTTGACCGCGCTTTTCGTCGCAAATCCATCCTGTAATACCGATATGTAGATCTAGATCGAGATAGTTAAATAAAGAGACTTGATCGCCTGTAAAGCAGTGAATTACAGCGTTTGTTAGGTGGTCACGGTATTGCTTTAATACTTCTAGTTGGCGTTGATGTGCATCTCTTTCATGCAAAAAAACAGGTAGCTGTAATTCGACTGCTAGCTCAAGTTGTGCTTCAAACGCCTTTTCTTGATCCTTGGGGAGTGAAAAGTTGCGATGGAAGTCAAGCCCCGTCTCTCCAATCGCAACCACTTCTTTGTTGGCAGCTAGGCTCTTCAGGTTGGTTATGGTTTCTGTGTTAAATTCTTTGGCATTGTGAGGATGTATGCCGCATGTGGCATACAACATATTAGGATAATCTAATGCCATATCCTGACAAAGGTTTAAGCTGCGTGCACTTTCTCGCTCATCTGTACCGGTGATGATTAACTTTCTTACATTAGCCTGTTGCGCGCGGTCCAAGACAGGCGCTAAGTTGCCATCAAAGGCTGCGTGAGTAAGATTTACTCCTATGTCAATTAACGGACTTTCACATCGAGATAGATCAGTCATAGCTGCTGCATTTTTTCTTGTTCACTTATCATTTGCTCGCGGATGCCTAATTTCTTGGCATATATTGCCGAAAAAGCCAGTACATTTTGTACGTAATTGCGGGTTTCTTTGAAGGGAATAGCTTCAATCCAAGCGTCAAATGGGAGTTTTCCTGCAGTTTTTTTATTCCAGCGCTGTACTCTGCTAGGCCCTGCATTATAGGCAGCTATTGCTAGGATACGGTTGTTATTGAAGCGATCCAGCATCTCTCGAAAATAAAGACTACCTAGGGCAATATTTTTCTCAGGGTCATATAGATCATCGCTACCCTCGTAGGGCACGAGATTTTTACGCGCTACCGCGCGCGCTGTTGATGGCATTAGCTGCATTAGTCCTTTTGCCCCAGCAGGCGACGACGCCTTCGCATAAAAAGCACTTTCTTGGCGAGCGAGGGAGATTAACCAATGCTTTGGAATTTCATTTAACTTTGAGTGCTCTCGAAACTCATTTTCAAAAGAAACCGGAAAGCGTAGTTCAATATTATCCCAGTATGCTGCTCTTATCATGCTAGTTATAGCGCCATTAT
The DNA here is from genome assembly GCA_047635255.1 of Porticoccus sp. Taxonomy (GTDB): domain Bacteria; phylum Pseudomonadota; class Gammaproteobacteria; order Pseudomonadales; family Porticoccaceae; genus Porticoccus. Next base: position 11,044 of record JBLIIR010000010.1, read on the forward strand.
GCCATTGCCATTTTTTACATAAATGAGCCGCTAATACCCATTCTGTTTTGTTGAATTCTCTCGTAGTTTGGTTCCACGCTCTACGCGCAGAAAGATATTGCTTGTGATGGAGTAATTCTCTAGTGCGAATCATCCCAGGCAGTTCTTCTAGCTTCAGTAGTTCTTGCAGGTCCAAAGATGAGTCTTTGTGATTCATGCTGCTCTCTACCCCTAGCCACTGACTGCTCAAAAATCCATAAAAGCTCCGCTCAAGAGACAAATGGGTATAATTTTCCTGGGTAATTGATGAGTTACTTTTGCTGGTGGCTATTTTTTGTTCAGATAGATCTTTGCTTCTTTGGCCCCAATACTTCCAAACTTGTTTATTTTTTAGGTCTGTAGGCATATTTTTGATCCAGAGCAGCGTGTCTTTCCAGTCTCCAGACCGAATAGATTGTCGGGCGCGCCATTCAAGAAGTTCACTATCTGTTAGGGTGATGTTCTCTGCGAGGTACTGATCAGCAGCTTCTAATTTATTTTGAGAATAAAATCCTTTAACTAAAGTGGCAACAACTTTGCTTGTTTGTTCGGGGCTGAAATGATGCGTTGTTTTGTATGCATCAAAGTGCTCAAGCGCTTGAGACGCATCTTTTTTTGCTAGTCGACGTAGCCCGTAGGAAAGAGCCTCATGTATTTCTGCGCTGTTTAATTGTAGCTCCTTGTTGGTGAATAGCTTGTGGTCGGTCACAGCATTTTTGTAGCGATATATTCGATAAATTTTGTCTGCTAGTTTTTGATGGTCAGGATCAGTAATAAATCGTAGCAAGTACTTTGATAATTGGTATTGACGATTTAGGATTGATTTGATGTAGCGCTGCCATGCAATATTTTCAGTAATATAGTTGCCTTGAACTAAGATTGAAAATAGTTTATCGCATTCTTTGGGTTGAGATTTACCAACAGACCACAGCCTGATTGCATCTAAGATCGCATCATTTTTATCATCACCGTTATGTTTAATTCGTGCTAACTGGTAGTAGCACTGCTGTTTTGTTGAGGCCCCACTTTTTTTATAGTCGATTAAATAATCTTGCCATTTATTTCGTTGACGTAAAGTCTCCAGCCAGTGATGGCGAATGTCATCTGCGATAGCTGTTTCATTATGCCGTTTTAAAAATTGTCTTATATGATCTTTTGGGAGGCTGTGAATTCTTTGAAGTAACTCCAAAGCTTCCAAATAGTGCTTCAGGGGATAGGTGCCCAGTTTTGCGTACCGATCTAAGTAGGTTTTTTTGTCCCTAATCTGAAGTGCATCATAAGCGAGATGAAAATTTTCTCGCTGGGCTTCTAGAGAAGGTTCTGTTATTTTCTTTTCGTAGGCCCATGATGTTAGAGGTAGCAAAAGAGCTAATACCAGCAATGATGGTTGAAGCAATAGCGGCGTAAAAAACATTAACCATTTCTTGCAGGGAGTTGTATCACTATTTCGTTCCATAAAAATGTATTGTCTTTTATAAAAAATGAATAGATTTTAAATCTAGAAGATTCCATGTATTTGCGCCTATCATAGCTACTAGATTTGATATAAAAAAGAGCTGATGCAAGTCTTTTTATATAGCGGCTTTGCAGTCTTATATCTGAAAAATAAATTAAAGCATTAACAAACAATGACATATCTATTAATTGCATTCGTATTATTGGTTATTCTCTCACCTCTCATGTGGTTTCGACAGTCGCCCCGTCAAAATCTTATAATAGATATGCGAAAAGAGGCTATGCGTTTAGGTTTAATCGTAAGCCTTAGTGCGCCTCCTGATGCTCGGCAAGGGGAAACGAGATTGGATTGCGTTACCTATAGATTGCCGTGGATGCCTGATTCATCACCATCACAACAACCCCGAATGGAGGACTGGTTGCTCGTAAAGGGTGTTTCAAGAGGCAGTCCATCTCCTTGGCTCCGCTGGCAGTGGTTGAGTAGAGAGTCAAATGACCTCATCATGGATGCTATCGGGTTAGCATTAGATGGCCTTCCGGCTGATATTGCAGCATTAGAGGCAAGTGGTGATGGGCTGATAATATACTGGAAGGAGCATGGAGACTTAGAAGATGTGATTGCAGTCTATGAGCTAATGTTCTTGCTAAGAAAAAATATACGCAGTAGTGCTTAGAAGAAAATTTTTATAAATAAAAGTAAAATTTCTTGGCCAACCCACTGCTTGTCGATGTATATTCATGCTTGGTTGATACTTTTTGTTTAATCTAAATAGATATTCTTCGTAAGAGATTATTCTCCAAGCTCTTAGTTAGTGGCCTTTGTATCAGCAAAGTAATTTGAAAAATGGCGTGAAACACTTGTTGGTAGATAAATTGGCAGTGGGTAGGCTTTATCATAGTTAAATTTAATTTAATGAGTAATATAGTTCAATGGGAAAATCATTAGTTATCGTTGAGTCACCAGCCAAAGCCAAAACTATCAATAAATATTTGGGCTCAGAATTTATTGTCAAGTCAAGTATTGGACATATTCGCGATGTATCAAAGGGTGTGCCGACGACTGATCCTTTGGCTCGATCTCGAGCTGCTGCTATCACGCGTAGCATGCCGACTGAAGAGAAGGTGATCCATAAAATAAAAAAAGCCAAGGAAAAGCTGTTTAGCTCCATGGGGATTAACCCAGAAAAAGACTGGCAGGCTCGATACGAAATTTTGCCCGGAAAAGAAAAAGTAGTCGCTGAGCTTAAAAAATTAGCCAAAAATGCTGACACTATTTATCTGGCCACAGATTTGGATAGAGAAGGTGAGGCAATAGCTTGGCATCTTAGGGAGATTATTGGTGGCAGCGAAGATCGCTACAAAAGAGTGGTATTTAACGAAATTACCAAAAAAGCGATTCAAGAAGCTTTTTCTAAACCGACTGAGCTTGATTTGGATCGCGTAAATGCTCAACAGGCTCGCCGTTTTTTGGATCGTGTGGTGGGATTTATGGTTTCTCCATTACTTTGGAGCAAAGTTGCTAGAGGTTTATCAGCTGGCCGAGTTCAGTCGGTCGCGGTTAAACTAATTGTAGAGCGCGAAAGAGAAATTAAGGCATTTGATCCAGATGAGTATTGGACATTGCATACTGACCTTGAGTCCGGATCTGGCGAAAAAATTCGTTTCGAAGTAAAGAGTTTCTCGGGCGAAAACTTTCTACCTAAAAACAAAGAGCAGGCATATGTAGCTATGGAAGCCTTGCATCCTGCTAGCTACAGTATAATTAAACGCGAAGACAAGCCTACAGGGAGTAAGCCCTCTGCTCCTTTCATCACATCAACTCTACAGCAGGCTGCTAGCACTAGGTTTGGGTATGGTGTTAAGAAAACTATGGCTATGGCTCAACGCCTTTACGCAGGGGGATACATTACATACATGAGAACAGACTCAACCAACCTCAGTGTTGATGCTGTCACGGCATGCAGGGGTTATATTGAGCAACATTTTGGCAAGAAATATTTACCAGAAAAACCTAATGCTTACAGTAGCAAATCGGACGCACAAGAGGCACATGAGGCTATTCGACCCTCGAACGTTGATATTACGCCTGATGATTTAATTGACATGGATGACGCACAGCAGCTCTATCGGTTGATTTGGCAACAGTTTCTTGCTTGTCAAATGATGCCGGCTGAATTTACTAGCACCACAGTAAAGGTTGGGGCGGCTGGCTATGAGCTAAAAGCTAAAGGCCGTGTTATGCGCTTTGATGGATATCTTAAAGTATTGCCATTGCTCCGCAAAAAAGATGACGATGGCGAGCTGCCTGACCTCCGTGTCGGCGATACAATGAAATTGAATGTTTTAGTACCTTTGCAACATTTCACTAAGTCTCCGCCCCGTTTTTCAGAAGCTGCCTTAGTTAAGGAGCTAGAAAAACTAGGAATTGGCAGACCTTCCACCTATGCAGCAATTATTTCAAGGATTCAGGAGGCTGGTTACGTAAGAGTAGATAATCGGCGCTTCTACGCAGAAAAAATAGGCGATATTGTTACAGTTCGTTTAAATGAAAGTTTTTCTGATCTTATGGATTATGGCTTTACTGCTGCAATGGAAACCCATCTTGATGATGTAGCAAGCGGAGAGCGTAACTGGAAAGATGTCTTGAATCGTTTTTATGTCGATTTTTCTGCAAACCTATCTAGAGCGGAGTCCGAAGAGGACGGTATGCGGCTTAATGAGCCGACATTAACCGATTTAGAGTGTCCGCGACAAGATTGCCGGAGGCCAATGACTATTCGAACTGGTGCCACAGGAGTCTTTTTGGGCTGCTCTGGTTATAGTTTGCCTCCTAAGGAGCGATGTAAAAGCACCCTTAATCTGACTTCTGGCGATGAGGCCATCAATATTGATGATGATGATGAAGCAGAGTCGCGCCAATTAATCCATAAGCATCGTTGTGGGATTTGCAACACAGCCATGGACAGCTATCTTGTTGACACAACCAGGAAGCTTCATATTTGTGGAAAAAATCCTAGTTGTTCCGGTTTTGAGGTTGAGAAAGGGGTTTTTGTACTCAAAGGCTATGAGGGCCCGTCTCTATCGTGTGACAAGTGTGGAATGGATATGCACTTAAAAGATGGTCGATTCGGAAAATATTTCGGTTGCACTTCGGAAGATTGCAAGAACACTCGTAAGCTTCTTAGAAGTGGAGAGGCCGCTCCACCAAAGATGGACCCAGTGCCAATGCCAGATTTACTGTGTGTTAAAGTAGAAGACCACTATATATTAAGAGATGGCGCTGTAGGTATTTTTCTTGCTGCAAGCCAATACCCCAAACATCGGGAGACAAGAGCGCCGCTTGTAGTTGAATTGATTCCATATAAAGATGAAATTGACTCCAAGTACAGGCATCTTTTTAGTGCTCCCCAGCAGGACCCAGATGGCCTGCAGGCACTTGTGCGGTTTGATAGAAAAAACAAAGTGCATTATGTTCAGACCGAATTAGGTGGAAAACCTACGGGGTGGAAAGGACGCTATACTGATGGCTACTGGAAGATAGAGGATGGTCGCAAAGCGGCTAAAAAATAATTTATAGCCATAAAAACTAAATCTAAAATTATCGGAGATAGCCGAAAGGAGTAAAAATCACCATGAATCCTTATCTTTCTATGGTGAACCAAAAGATATTTTTTTGCGATATCTTACTAGATCAAGGTACTTCAAAAAAAGATTATTTAGAGAAAAATAATCTGCATCAACTCGAAATCGTTTTGTGTCAGTCAGCACTTTATCAAATTGAATGCGCTTATCTTAATTACTTGAGAGAGATCGCTGTTACATATCAATATAAATTAGCTGAATCAATCTTTTCTGTACAGGACCTGGATGCGGGGCTTCGTGGTATCAACAAAGAGCCTAGCGAAGCTCAAGAAATTAAAAGCTTGGTAGAGAATCGCTCTAGTTGGCTTTTTCAGCTTCTTGCTACTTTCAAGCAATTGTCGCTGCCTCCTTCTTTAGGGGTTAGCAAAAACCACACCCAGTCTTCTTCTTTACTTGAAGTTAAGCAGCTGGATGAGGGTATATGTTTAAGTTACCAGTTGCTAGCAGCCTGGAGGCAAGATTTTGTTGAAATGATTGAGAGACATCGAGAGTTTATGTATGAATGTTGATGTTTGTTGGTGTAGATTTTTAAGTACGTGCTTAATATTCGCAAGCGCCTCTGCTATAATTTCTTACATTACCTCATAGATGGAATGATTGAATGTCTTTTTTTGAAATAGTTGTACTACCTAATGGCGATATTGCCCTCAAAAGAGGCAATGATACTGATGAACCGTTAATTCGTATTTCCTTTTCAAGTGAAGTCGAAGGATTTTCGGATGAATCAAAAATTGATCTTGGAAAAGTTATGATTGAAGCAGGGATTGATTTGCTTGATAAGATGGATTTGGATATTTTGCAGTCAGTAGAAGAGGAAGATAATTTTTCCGGTATATCTCGCCTGATCCATTAGATGTAAGTTAGTTTAACTAAAGTTTTGTCCTAAGAACCCCTACACTAACACCCTCAATTGTAAAATTTTGTGTTCTCAAGTCAACGAGGATTGGATCCAATTCATCATTTTCTGGCACTAAAATTACCTCATAGGCCCTAGAGCTTACCTTCAGGCGTTTCACGGTCACTTCGTCTTCAATTCTTGCAACTACGATTGCTCCGTTTTCTGCAGTATTTGTTTTATGGACAGCAAGGAGATCGCCGTCCATTATTCCAATATTCTTCATACTTCGACCCTGCACTCTTAATAGAAAATCTGCTTTAGGGTGGAACATATCTGGAGCCACCTCTAGATAGTCTTCAATATTTTCAATTGCCAGAATAGCTTCTCCGGCTGCTACGCGTCCAACCAAAGGCAGCCCGTTATGCTCTTCCTCTAGCAGGCGAATTCCTCGAGAGGTTCCAGAGATCATTTCAATTGCACCCTTTTTGGCTAGCGCTCTTAAGTGCTCTTCTGCTGCATTGGGCGACTTGAAACCAAATTCAGTAGCTATTTCAGCCCTGGTAGGCGGATAACCGGTCGCTTGAATGTGCGCCTTGACCAAGTTGAGGATTTGCTCTTGCCTTGCCGTTAGGGAAGAATTACGCATCATTATTTCCTTTTTTACGCTGAAATTTACTATTTATATTAAGCTTATAACTGTTAATAAATATAGACTGTATTTATTAACAGTATATGGTTAAAGTTACATAAATATCAAAGACTTTTTTCGGGTAATTGGATGCCTTGGTTTTTTAGCTAACTTCTTTATTCTTTACTACAGGGTCCGGATGTTGAGTTATAGTACTTACTCAAAAAAATAATTAATCCATTATTAAGTAAAAATGTACCTATATCTGGTTTACTATTGACAGCGCATAATTGAGCTTATACTAGCGAGCTAGATTTTAAAGGAAGGTGTTATGTTATTAGGGCCTTTAATAATTGACTTGAGTGGCCTTTCGCTAAGTGCCCCCGAACAGCACTTATTGACAAACCCACATATTGGTGGAGTTATCTTTTTTTCAAGAAATTTTCAAAGTAGGGAGCAGATAACGTCTCTGACCTCTGATATTAGAACGATAAGACCAGATCTTTTGATTTGCGTCGATCAAGAGGGCGGAAGGGTGCAGCGTTTGCGTGATGGCTTCACTAAAATTCCGCCGATGAAGACTCTAGGGGAGATTCTAGGTTCTAGGTCAAAACATGCAGAGAAATTTATCAAGGATTGCGGATGGTTGATGGCCTCCGAAGTAGTGGCATGCGGCATAGACTTTAGTTTTGCCCCCGTCCTTGATTTAGATAAAGATAAATGCCAGGTAATTGCAGATCGATCTTTTTCTGACAACCCAGTTTTGGCAACGAAGGCGGCCAAATTGTTTATTGAGGGTATGCATGAAGCTGGAATGGCCGCTACTGGAAAACATTTTCCGGGCCACGGAGGTGTAAATGCTGATAGCCACCATGAAACTCCCTTGGATCAAAGGTCTTTAGAGGAACTGCGTGGTCATGATCTTATCCCTTTTGCGAGTCTAGCATCTAGCTTAGATGCAGTAATGCCAGCGCATATTATTTATCCTAAAGTTGATTTAAATGCTGTAGGATTTTCAGAGTTATGGTTAAAGAAGATCTTAAGGCAAGAGTTGAAATTTGATGGGATTATTTTTAGCGATGATTTGTCTATGAAAGGTGCAGATATTGTTGGTGGTTACACAAACAAAGCTAAAGCTGCACTCCAGGCTGGCTGTGATATGGTTTTAGTTTGCAACAACCGGAGGGGTGTTATTGAGGTGCTAGATTTTTTAGAATCCTGTAGCTGGGCGCCATCAGCAGGATTATCCAGAATGAGATGCCAGGTAACATTATCATGGGATAGCTTGATTGAAGATGATCGGTGGAAATCAGTGAATGCGCAACTCTTAACTTTACCTAAAGGTAAGTAAAGCTTAACGTAGAATTAATAAGGAATAGTTGTTATGGCAGTTTTAGAAAATTGGCTAGTTGATTTGACAGGCGGCTATTATTTGTGGGTATTGGAGATTTTTCTGCTTGTTATCTTTGCATTTATTTTGGCGCAAATGGCTAATAAGCTGATAAATTTTCTTGAGAGTCAAACCGCTAAGTCTAAAACAGTTTGGGACGATGCGATTATTGAGGCCTCTAGGCGCCCCGCTATTTGGGCTATATGGATTACCAGTTTTAATTTCGCAGCGTCTGTAGCTGCAAAAGCTGCAGATTCAGAAATCCATGAGCTTATTGGTTCGATTAATCGGGCCGCTATAATTTTTCTTTGTGCCTTATTTTTGATTAATCTGATTAAACGGGCGGAGCGTAATTTGGCTCACCCTGAATATACGATAGAGCCATTCGACGCCACCACAGCTAAAGTGGTGAGCAAATTATTGCGCGCTTCAGTCATTATCACAGCGATTTTGATAGCGATGCAGTTATTTGGGTACAGTATTTCTGGATTGCTTGCATTCGGTGGGGTGGGAGGTTTGGCTATTGGTTTTGCCGCCAAGGATCTCTTGGCTAATTTTTTTGGTGGCCTGATGCTTTATTTTGATCAGCCATTTAAAGTTGGAGACTGGGTTAGATCTCCAGATCAGGAAATCGAAGGTACTGTGGAAGATATTGGGTGGCGTTTGACCAGGATAAGAACATTTGACCAGAGGCCGTTATACATACCAAATGCTATTTTTAATAGCATATCTTTAGAAAACCCATCGAGAATGTTGAATCGCCGTATATATGAAACGGTAGGCATTCGTTATGATGATCTAGATAAAATGGAAGAAATTGTCTCAGACGTTCATAAGATGCTGTCTGAACATAAAGATATTGATAGCAATCAAATATTAATCGTGAATTTTGATGCCTTCGCTGCTTCTTCGGCCGATTTCTTTATCTACACTTTTACCAAAACGACCAAATGGGTGCTTTATCATAAAATCAAACAAGATGTGTTGCTAAAGGTGGCTAGTATTATCGTAAAGCATAATGCAGAAATAGCATTTCCAACTTCAACATTGCATATGAGATCTGATCCGGCTGCTCATGATGAGTCAAATTAGCTTTGTTGTTATTTTATAGCTACACAAAAGAAAATAATATATTTGCAATATAGCCGCTTAAGGATCGTAGATTTTATTGATTTGAATCTTTAAGGATGTTTGATATTTTTAACCTGGACGGCTTCTTCTGATTTTTTATATTCAGCCACCAAGACAATTACTCCCAATTTTGGGTGATCCAGGTATGTTTCTTTATTCGCAAAAACTCTTGTGGATTGATTAAGTCTAAAAATTTCCATAATAGATGCATTTGCAGGCGTATCTATCTTGTCTTTAAAGAAAAAAAACCTTTTTTTGGTTTCTTTTGATTTTTCAAAAATTTTTCCCCATAGATCTGCCTCAAAACGAAGATAATTGTTTTTAATCAATCGAATGTTGCCCTCTAATTCGTGGTTTTGACCATAATTCTGCCCTCCTTTAATTGACACCCATGGGCTTTCTTTTTCCTTTAAACCCGGCTGGCGCCATGATTTATGGTAAAGAATACTATAGTTTTGCGAGGATATGATTTTTTTGTGTTCGTGGTTCATTATTAGGTCTTTTTCTTCAAGAACAAGAAAAGGCTCTTCTTTAGAAGCGATGTTGTTTTGAGGGGCTCCGAGATTAACAAAATGGCGACTTGCAGTAGTTAAGTCTTTTAGCTCGCGAATATTTTTAGGATAACTGATATCCATCTTGCTTGGATGTCGTTCTTTATCTGCAGGGCCTGTTTGACTAAATATAATAACCTCAACTTGGTACCAGTCTTCCCAGCTTTGCTGTATTGCCAAAGCGGCGCAAGATAGCATAGAAGAAGTCAAGAATATCGCATATTTTGATAGTATGTTCATTGGCGGCTGCTCACAGCAGGGGCTAGCAGGTATAGCAGATCAGTGACTTGCTGTATGCGTTGTTCTGCTGTTTCCATTTTGTGCTTAAATTTCAGAGTGCTGGAACCTTGAAGACGATAAATGTTTGGTTGACCCTGAACTAGCTCCACTATAGCAAGTGGCTCCACTGAGGTATTAGAGCTAAATTCGATTCGTCCACCTTCAGGCCCAGCCTCCAGTCTGCTGACCCCTATTGATCGAGCATAAAGTTTTAGAGAAGTTACCTGGAATAAATTTTTTAAGTGGTCGCTGATCAATCCAAAACGATCTATCATTTCAACTTGCAGTTCATATAGTTCAGCGTCAGATGCAGCATTTGCTACCCGCTTATACATGATTAATCGAGTGTGCACATCAGGCAGGTATTCTTCAGGTATCAGTGCGGGGATATTGAGCTTAATTTCGACATCTTCGCCAAGCATCATGATTGAGTCAGGTAGCTTTCCTTTGCGTATGGCTTCTATAGCTCTCTCTAGTAGCTCTGTATATAAGGTAAAGCCAATAGAATGTATATGGCCACTTTGCCCTTTACCCAGAAGCTCTCCTGCTCCACGGATCTCCAAGTCATGCGTAGCTATCGTAAACCCCGACCCAAGTTGATTGGTATCCCTGATGGCTTCAAGGCGTTTTAGGGCGTCAGACGTCAATGATTTTTTTTCAGGAACTAATAGATATGCGTATGCTTGATGATGAGAGCGACCAACCCTGCCGCGAAGCTGATGAAGTTGCGCAAGACCAAACTTATCTGCTCGATTAATTAAAATAGTATTTGCACTAGGAATATCAATGCCATTTTCGATAATGGTAGTGCAGACCAAAACATTAAAACGCTGATGGTAGAAATCAGACATGACCATTTCTAGATTTTTTTCTCTCATTTGTCCATGCGCAAAATTTATTCTTGCTTCGGGCACAAGATCGGAAAGTTGACTGGTTGTTGTTTCAATATTTTTCACTTCATTGTGCAAGTAGAAAACCTGGCCGCCTCGAAGAATTTCGCGCAAAATAGCTTCACGAATAACTTCAGTCTGGCTTTCGCGAATAAATGTTTTTACAGACAATCTTTTTGCAGGCGGCGTTGCAATAATAGAAAGATCTCTAATGCCAGACATTGAGAGATTTAGCGTTCGCGGAATCGGTGTCGCTGTAAGGGTTAAAATATCCACTTCTGCTCGAAGAGATTTAATTTTTTCTTTTTGCTTCACTCCAAATCGGTGCTCTTCATCAACAATCAATAACCCTAAGTTTTTGTAATTAACCTTTGCATGTAGGAGCTTATGGGTTCCAATTAAAATATCAATATTTCCTTGGGCTGCATCTTTTAAAATATCCTCCTGTTCTTTTGCTGTCCGAAAACGGGATAGTTCAGCTATTTTTATGGGCCAGTTAGCAAATCGATCGCGAAAATTTTCTACATGTTGATGCACCAACAGGGTAGTAGGGACAAGCATTACAACTTGCTTATTGCTTGATGTTGCAATGAATGCAGCTCTCATCGCCACCTCTGTTTTGCCAAAACCAACATCACCACAGACGAGTCTATCCATGGGTTGCTCCGAAAGCATATCTTTTTTTGTTGCCTGAATTGCTTCTAATTGGTCTGCAGTTTCTTCATAGAGAAAGTCAGAACAAAATATCTGATATTCCTCTAATGGGTCTGTACAAGCAAAACCCTTTTTAGCGGCCCTTACAGCATATATGTCTAGTAATTCTATGGCTGTATCAGAGATTTGCTTAAGAGCTTTATCTTTGGCTTTTTGCCATTGCTCTGTACCAAGTCTATGTAGTGGTGCTACTTCTTCCCCTCCGCCATATCGGCTGATTAAGTTAAGGGACGAGACTGGCACATATAGCTTGGCTTCTTCAGCATACTCTAGAGCAAGAAACTCTTGTGGCCAGTTTTCTGAATATATGGTTTTTAGCCCCCGGTATCTACCTACGCCATGCTCTATATGAACAACAGGGGCTCCGAGATGTAATTCTGAAAGGTTTTTTATAATCTGGTCCGGCTCAGACTTTTGGATACTTCGCCGTCGATTTTGTATGATCTGAAGGCCAAATAGTTCAGATTCTGTAATTAGGCAAATATTTGGATTATTTAAATATAATCCTCTCTCGATAGGATATACGGTAAGGCAGATAGCATCCTCGCTGGCTATAAAGTCTTCCCAGTCGTCGATTTCTTTGTGGGCAATTTTTCCGCCATTCAATAATGAGCTTAGGACCTCTCTACGCCCATTGGTTTCGGCACAAAATAAAACACGTCTAGCCGAAGAGCTTAAAAATTTATTAAGATGCTCCAGAGGATCTGCTGCTTTGTTGTTAACAGCAATATGAGGCATGGGTTGAAAATTTAAAGTGAAGCTATTAATGGATTCACTTGCGTTAGTTGCTAGCTCGGATATTTCGGTGCGTGGATATTTCTTTAGGGCACCAAAAAACTCATTAACTGGGAGAAAAATCTCACTTGGAGAAAGGAGAGGATGCGTGCTATCAATGTTGCACTCCTCATAACGATTTTTTACACTTTTCCAGAAGTTTTCTGCACCAGACTCCACATCACTTTCAGTGACAACAAGACAGTCTTGCGGAAGGTAATTAAATAGAGTTGCGCATTCTTCAAAAAATAAGGGGAGATAGTATTCAATCCCTTGTGGAGTTATTCCCTTTTCTACATCTAAGTATACAGAGCATTTTTGATGATCGACATCAAATCGTTCAAGCCACTTGTTTTGAAATAACTGTATAGATTTTTTATCCAAAGGAATTTCTTTGGCGGGAAGCAGAAAGAGGCGATTGATTTTTTCTAGAGTAAGCTGGCTATCTGGGTCAAAAGTCCTCAAACTTTCAATTTCATTGTCAAAAAGATCGATACGAAAAGGTAATGAGGCTCCCATCGGGAAAATATCTATGATGGACCCACGGATGTTGTACTCACCATGCTCAATAACCGTTTCTGTAAGCCGGTACCCGCTATGCTGTAGTTTATTTCGCAAGTCTTGAGGGTCTAGATGATCTCCCACGCTGTAATCAAAGGAACGGCTGCCTACGAACTCTACAGGCGGTATTCGATGCATCATAGTCATTACTGGCACAACTACAACGCCGCAACGTGTTTGCGGCAAGCTAAATAATGTTTTTAGTCGCTGAGAGGTAATGTCTTGATGGGGGGAGAATTGGTCATATGGCAGCGTCTCCCAGTCAGGAAAATGAAATACTTTTGTGTCATCCCCTAAAAAAAAAGCGATTTCAGTCTTTATCTGTGCGGCGGACCTAGCGGATGCAGCAATCACTAGAATTAAGCCTTGGTGTTGCTGAGAAATTTCAGCAACACTGAGTGATAATCCTGAACCAAAAGCATCTCCCCAGAAGCGTCTGTCGCCAGGCAAGTTGGGTGATGGAAGATTTAAAATAGACATAGCATGTGTAGCGCTTTAAATTGGTTGGATTGATACTTGTGATATTTGTCTCCGACAAAGAGATTTTTATAGTTACTGCAAGATCTTTTGGAGGTTATTTTAGCGATGGTTATCGTATATTGATATGATCCATTGTCGCGCAATAGAATTTTTTGTAGATATTCGCTTTAATTAATTTTTTGGGGTTTAAATTGCATAAGTTTATTCACTTAACAGTTGCTTCATGCGCGCTTTTCTTTTTAATAATACTCGGCGGGTGCTCCGTCCAAAATTTTAATTTGAAAAATGTGATCAAATCAGATGTGGACGAAGTTGCTGATCACCATTATCTGGAGATTGAGTCGTTACTTAGAGAGCTTACAGTTAAGCTTTATAAAAGAAATCCTAAATATCTTCGTGTTAAGTATGGGTCTAACAGGAAGACTTACACAGCGGAGGATAGACTGAAGAAAATCTTTGAACTACCGGGAAGATTGGATATACCAGGTATGCCACAAAACGGCATAGAAGCCATGGAGTTCTCGCTTGATCTCAGCTATCAAGGAGACAGAGTTTTTGTTTTTATGGCTGGGTTAACTGACATGATAAGAAGATCTTATGGCTACCAACACGAATTTTTTATGTACACCAAGCTAAAAGAGCAGGATCTTTACTTGAGTGCTCGCAACTTAGAAACTGCACTTTGGCGCATTACTACTTTTAAAAATAGCTCAAAAGAACTCTTAATTCTAACAAATAGTAGAGATGGAGAGGTGGACAATCTAAGTTATGAGCGATTGTTCGGAAAAATGATAGCAACACAGGATATGTTGGCGAAAATTATAGCTGGAAAAAACAATCGAATGATAAAAACTGTCGTTCAAAATGTAGCAGCTAAAGTATTTTTCCCATTCTAGTGTATAATTTTTTTGGCTAGTGAGTTGTCTTTTCCGCCTATTTTTTCCGTTTAACTAGGTTGCTCTCAAGGGGTTGACCCCTGATAATAGCGTGCCTTGGTAAGGTGCATATATTTATATTTCCATAGTTAAAGTAAGAGGCTTGATCTAGTGATAGAAGATATTCGTCCTATACCCGCAGACTTCTTTGCAGACTGGAAAGAGCGTGAAGCGCTTTCTGAGGCAATGATTCCCTTAATTGGCAGGCTGTACCGAGAAAAGAATATTTCTTTGTATATGTATGGCAAAAGTATGTTTAATCGTTCTGTGATAGAGCTCATGAAAGCACATCGCTTTGTGCGTCAAATTGAAAAAAATGAACTATCAGAATATGAAACATTTCCCTTAATTGTAGCATTATCAAAAATGAATCTGGGGCCAGCCCATATCGACCTAGGTAAGCTAGCCATCAAATACCAAGAGTCCACAGAAGGGCTTGAGTTATTAGATTTTCTGCAGAATGAAGTTGGTGATTATCTTGGGGATATGAGTAAACCAATTCCTGAACCACAAGATGTTGTGCTTTATGGATTCGGACGTATTGGACGCCTCTTGGCTCGTCTGCTTATAGAAAAAACTGGTAGCGGAGACATGCTTCGATTGCGGGCTATTGTGGTTCGCAAAGGCTCCAGTGAGAATGATCTTTGTAAAAGGGCAAGTTTACTCCGTCGTGATTCTGTCCATGGTGCGTTTGAGGGGACTATCCGAGTTTTAGAGGATGAAAATATTTTAGTGTGTAACGGAAATCCCATTCAGGTTATTTATGCAAATTCACCTAGGGACGTAGATTATAAAAAATTTAGTATAGATAACGCCATACTAATAGACAATACAGGAGCCTGGCGTGATGAAGATGGCTTAAGTCAGCATTTACAGTGCCCAGGGGCTGCCAAGGTTATACTTACCGCCCCCGGAAAAGGATCGATTCCAAATATTGTTTATGGCATCAACCATAATGAAATCACACAGAAATCAAAAATTATATCAGCAGCCTCTTGTACGACTAATGCTATTGTTCCAATCTTGAAGGCCTTGCAGGATGAGTTTGGAATCACAAAGGGTCACGTTGAAACGGTCCACTCATACACCAATGACCAAAATTTAATTGATAATTACCATAAAGGATCTAGACGTGGCCGTAGTGCAGCACTAAATATGGTGCTGACTGAAACTGGTGCTGCGGAAGCTGCTGCTAAGGCTCTTCCTGAGCTTAAAGGTAAACTTACAGGCAATGCTATTAGGGTACCTACGCCTAATGTCTCCATGGCCATCCTTAATTTACAGCTTGACCGCGAAACAAGCCTTGAAGAGATAAACGCTTATGTGCGCAAGATGTCTCTGCATTCAGCACTACAAAACCAAATTGACTACACTGTGTCTTCAGAAGCCGTGTCGTCTGACTTTGTTGGTTCTCGTCATGCCTGCATTTATGATGCCGGAGCAACAATTGTTAATGGAAATAGTGTTGTTCTGTACTGCTGGTATGATAATGAATTTGGTTATAGTTGCCAGGTGGTCAGATGCTTAGAGGAGTTGGCTGGGATTTCATGGCGAATGGTGCCTAACAAATAATTTTTTTTGGTATTTTTTTTATTTATGAAATAATTTCCTCACTAAATGCATAGGGTGAAATTTTTACATTTAACGGTAATAAAAAGAGTCTGTAAAAATAATTGTGTAACTGCTCATTATCAATAACCTAACCACGGGTAAAAATAATGAGCATTACAATGAATATCAATAAACTACAAGCACTGGCTAATGAATTAGCCAAAGACGTAAAAAACCCGAAAGACTTGAACGAGTTAAGTGCATTTCTGACCAAGCTGACGGTTGAGGCTGCTTTAAAGGTCAAGATGGGTGATCACTTAGGCTACGACAAGAGCGATCTATCAGGTCATCACAGCGGAAATAACCGTAATGGTTATTCATCCAAAAAACTCAAAGGTGACCACGGTGAAGTAGATATCCAAACACCGCGTGACCGTAATTCAAGCTTTGAACCCCAGTTAATCAAAAAAGGGCAAACTCGTATTACTGGTATGGATGATCAAATTCTAAGCCTGTATGCCAAAGGCATGAGCACTCGCGATATCGCTGCCACCTTTGATTAAATGTATGGCGCTGAAATTGCATCTGGGCTGGTTTCTCAAGTCACCAATGCGGTGATGGAGCAAGTAGTTGAATGGCAGAATAGACCACTCGATGCGGTCTATCCAATCGTCTATCTAGATTGCATTGTACTTAAAATCCGACAGGATAAACGCGTCATCAACAAAGCGATTTATCTAGTGCTTGGCATCAACATCGAAGGTCGTAAAGAGCTGCTAGGGATGTAGGTGTCCGAAAATGAAGGTGCAAAGTTCTGGCTGTCGGTATTGACTGACCTGCAAAACAGGGGCGTTCAGCACATGCTAATCGCCTGTGTAGGTGGTCTTAAAGGTTCTCCTGAAGCCATCAATGCAACCTATCCAGATGCCAGAATTCAACTATGTATCGTCCACATAGTGCGTCATTCGTTGAAGTTCGTGCCTTGGAAAGCTTACAAAGCAGTCACGTCTGATTTAAAGCGAATTTATCAATCGATGACTGAACAGGAAGCCAGTCTGGAGCTCGATAATTTTGCTGATAAATGGGATGAAAAGTATCCGAAAATTAGTAAATACTGGCGATTAAACTGGACAAACCTGATTACTATTTTTGATTATCCAGCCGACATCCGTAAAGTGATTTATACGACCAATGCCATCGAATCACTCAACAGCGTCATCCGAAAATCAGTGAAAGCTCGGAAGGTATTTTCGAGTGATGATGCGGCGTTTAAAGTCATTTATCTAGCGATTGAAGCCGCATCAAAAAAATGGACTATGCCAATTAGAGATTGGAGACCGGCACTCAATCGGTTTATGATTGAATTTGAGGAACAGCTAAACCCTCATATCTAAACTGGGCAGTTACACAGTTTGTTTTACACCCTCCAAAATCCTGTTTCATCTTAAGAAAAAAGGTAATTTGCCATCAATACTTGATACGCTACCAGAAACAAGAGCACCACCACCAGTCACCTTGGTTTACTAACCATTTTTGAAATGTTCCATGATTTGCGTTGCGGCCACCAAAAGGCTGCATAGGCGCCGCTATGGTCTTCTCGTGACCTTTAGTTGGAATTAATCAATTGCTCGCCTCATGGCGCCTACTGTTGGTGTATGAACGGTGGGTGAATTTTCAGGCATTACAGCAAATAATCTGGAAAAGGATAGGATCTAGATTGGATTGCGCCGATTGATATTGGCGGATAGGCCTTTTACACTACCTATACTTTTTGGAGTTGCATATGTTGTTTGACGGTAACCTAGTCACTGAATCAGCCGTTCGTCAAAAAATTCGTGATTTTTATCGAATTGATGAAGATCTTGCCGTTGAATACATTCTGCCAGATGCAGAATTCAATATGCGTGCCCGCAGTCGTGCCTGGGAGCGAGCCCGTAAAATGGTGCTGCAAATTCGTAACGATCAGGAAGGCACGGGGGTAGTTGAGGCGCTGCTCAATGAATATTCCCTCTCGTCCGCCGAAGGCGTAGTATTGATGTGCTTAGCAGAGGCCTTGTTACGGGTACCGGACAAACGTACGCAAGACAAATTGATCAGCGATAAGTTATCCAAAGGTCAATGGAGCTCACATCTGGGCAACAGTGACTCATTATTTGTCAACGCGTCGTCATGGGGTTTGTTACTAACAGGTGGATTAGTCAACTATGCCAATCAACATAATAAATTTGGCTTTCTGAAAAAAACTCTGGGTAAAGTTGGCGAGCCGGTTATTCGTAAAGCCATGAACATAGCCATGAAGGTTATGGGACAGCAGTTTGTCTTGGGCGAAACCATCGAAGATGCGGTGCGCCGCGCGGAAGAAAAAGAGCGTAAAGGTTATGTATATTCCTATGACGTACTCGGTGAAGGTGCCAGAACCCAAAAAGATGCCGACGACTATTTCAATGCCTATGCCCATGCGATAAAAGTTATCGGTAAAGCGGGAAAAGGCAAAGGCCCCAGAAAAAGCCCCGGGATCTCAGTCAAACTGTCGGCTATTCACCCTCGCTTTGAATTCACCCATAGAGAACGGGTCATGGCAGAGATACCGCCCAGACTCAAAGAGCTGTGTTTACTGGCCAGAAAATATGACATCGGCTTGACCGTTGATGCTGAAGAATCAGAACGTCTGGATATCTCCTTAGACATTATTGAACACGTATTCAGTGATCCTGATTTAAGTGGCTGGACTGGTTTTGGTATAGCTGTGCAGTCTTATCAAAAACGTGCCCTGTATGTTATCGACTGGTTGCGGGAACTGAGCGAAAAAGTCGGCCGCAAAATAATGGTGCGCCTGGTAAAAGGTGCATACTGGGATACGGAAATAAAAAATGCGCAAAAAGATGGTCTGGAACACTTCCCGGTGTTTACCCGTAAGTCATCTACGGATGTCTCCTATCATGCCTGTGCAAACCGTTTATTAGATTATCGCGACACGATTTACCCACAATTCGCGACCCATAATGCTTACACCGCCGCAGTTATCATAGAATTAGCCGGTGATGACAAAGATGGCTTTGAGTTTCAATGCCTGCACGG
>JBLIIR010000011.1:0-29707 GCA_047635255.1 Porticoccus sp.
TATGTGGATGGCTGGGATGACCCTCGTTTACCAACAATTTCAGGGTTGCGTCGTCGCGGCGTACCAGCAGTGGCCATTCGTAATTTTTGCGATAGTCTTGCAGTAGCAAAAACTGACGGGTTGGTAGACCTCTCTCAGTTTGAATTTTTTATTCGTGACGAGTTAAATAAGAGTGCTCCTCGTGCCATGGCGGTTTTGCATCCTTTAAAGGTGGTCATTACTAATCTCCCCGAGGGGTATTTAGAACAACTACCGGCCCCCTGTCATCATGAGCTGCAGTTAGGCGATCGCAATCTTCCTTTTACCCGAGAAATTTACATTGATGCAAATGACTTTAAGGAAGAATACAGCAAGAAGCTTAATAAAAAACTTTCTCCCGGTAAGCGCGTTAGATTGCGTCATTGCTATGTAATTGAGGCTGACGACTACTTAAAAAATGAAAAAGGAGATGTTGTTCAAGTCAATGCGACTTTAGTCTCTGAGACACTAGGAAGAGACCCTGTTGACGGCATTAAACCTAAAGGGGTGCTTCACTGGGTGTCCGCTACGAATTGTGTTGATTGTGATGTTTACCTGTATGATCGTTTATTTAGCGATCCCTTGCCTGATGCAGGTGATAAGAATTTTATTGAGATGATGGAGAAAGAATCACTGAAGATATTGACCAATTGTAAGGCTGAATCCAGTTTAGCCGATGTTGAGATAGGGATGCCCTATCAATTTGAGAGGGAAGGCTACTTCTGCAAAGATAGTCATAGCGAAGATTCGAAAAAAATTGTATTTAACCAGACCATTGCGCTCCGATCTAGCTGGACGGAAGTTTCGTCTTAACATTACAGTATTTCACAAAATTTTTTTTTAGGCCTTAGATTAATCAAATTATGACGCTACAAATATATAATACATTGACTCGCCAGAAAGAAGTTTTCAGACCGATAATCCAGGGTAATATCAATATGTATGTCTGCGGAATAACTGTTTATGACCTATGTCATATTGGGCATGCAAGAGTACTAGTAGCATTTGATGTAGTTGCTAGGTATTTGCGGTCACAGGGGTGGAACCTCAGCTACGTTCGGAATATCACAGATATTGACGATAAGATTTTAAACAGGGCAGATGAAAATGCTGAACTCTACTCAGTTCTGACTGAGCGCATGATAGACGCCATGCATGAAGATGAAAGATTATTGGGAATTTTGCCCCCAGACATGGAGCCAAGGGCTACCGCGTATATTGATGAAATTATTGCTATGGTTGGAGTGTTAATTGATAAAAATCATGCTTATGCTACAGAAAATGGCGATGTTTA
Source organism: Porticoccus sp. (assembly GCA_047635255.1). Classification (GTDB taxonomy): domain Bacteria; phylum Pseudomonadota; class Gammaproteobacteria; order Pseudomonadales; family Porticoccaceae; genus Porticoccus. The sequence continues at coordinate 1,313 of JBLIIR010000011.1, forward strand.
TTATCGGGTCAACAGTTTTTCTGACTACGGAAAATTAAGTAAGCGCAATCCTGAAGATTTACTGATAGACGCACGCATTGATATGAACTTAAGCAAGGAAGATCAGCGTGATTTTGCTTTATGGAAAAGCGCAAAGACTGAAGAGGTTAGCTGGAATTCTCCTTGGGGTCCAGGAAGACCTGGGTGGCATATTGAGTGCTCTGCTATGTCAACTTGCTGCCTTGGGGCTACTTTTGATATTCATGGGGGAGGGCCAGATTTGCCGTTTCCTCATCATGAGAATGAAATAGCTCAAAGTGAAGCTGCAACTGGAGAAAAATACGTAAACTACTGGATGCATGCTGGCGCTGTAAGAGTTGATGATGAAAAAATGTCTAAGTCTCTTGGAAACTTTTTTACTATCAAGGAGGTGCTGAAAAAATATCACCCAGAAATAATTCGTTATTTTTTGCTTTCTAGTCATTATCGTAGTCCTATAAATTACTCCGAAGAAAGTCTAATCGAAGCGAAGACAGGGTTGGAGAGATTTTATATGACTCTTAGACAATTTCCTGGTGTTCAGCCCTTTCCGCTCAGCGACCTCAAAAATCGAAAACATTATGAATGCTTTGTCTTGGCTATGAATGATGACTTTAATACACGGGAGGCTTTGGCTGTCATGTATGACATGATTCGTCAAATTAATACTCTCGCTGTAACAGATAAAGCTGAGGCGTCCTTATTAGTGCGCGAGCTCAAATCTCTTGGGGGTATATTTGGAATTTTAGATTCTAGTCCAGAAGCATTTATGCAAGGTGGAACTATTGTGGATGGGCTTGACGGTATTAGCTCTAGCGAGATAGAGGCCCTGATTTCCGAAAGAGTAACGGCAAAGAAAAATCATGATTTCCTAGATGCTGACCGCATAAGAAAGAAGTTGCTTGCTCAAGGTATTGTGCTGGAAGACTCTCGTGAGGGCACCTCCTGGAGAAGAGGGTAAATACCTTTTAATATGCAGAATATACGTATCTCCAGTTAACCTTAAATTTTTTACACTATTTTCTTTCTGCGGCATCTACAGCCTGAAAGATAAGCGTGTTAATTGTCATTGGCCCCACCCCACCAGGCACTGGAGTTATTGCAGAGACACGATCATAAAGTGGAGTAAGCTCGATATCACCAATGCCGCCTGGGTGGTAGCCGGCATCGATAACTACTGCACCATCTTTAATCCAGCTTGCCTTTATGAATTCAGGCTTCCCTACGGCACCGACAACAATATCAGCATTTTTAATAATATCAGGCAAATTTTTGGTGCGTGAATGACAGACGGTGATAGTGGCATTTTGATTGAGCATCATCATTGCCATTGGCTTACCAAGAATAGGACTGCGACCAACGATAACAGCATGCTTTCCTTCAATGGGAATCTTATAGGCGTTTAAAAGCCGCATTATGCCTTGAGGAGTCGCTGATCCATAGGCCTCTTCGCCCATTGCCATGCGCCCGAAGCCGAGACAGGTGACTCCATCAACGTCTTTATTCAACGTAATGCTATCAAAGCAAATTCTTTCCTCAATTTGAGGAGGCACGGGATGCTGAAGAAGGATTCCTTGACATAGAGGGTTAGCATTTAATTCTTTGATTTTAATTAAGAGTTCTTCTGTAGTTGTAGTTTCAGGCAATTCTATCGCGATGGAATCCATGCCTACTCGTTTGCATGCATTTTGTTTCATGCGAACATACGTGGCAGAAGCAGGGTCGCTACCCACAAGAATAGTTGCAAGCATGGGCGTCTTACCATTACTTGCATCCTTGATGCGAGCAACTCTCTCATATAACTCTGCTTCAGTTTTTAAAGCGATAGCTTTCCCATCAAGTATTTGGGTTTTCATAAAATTAAAGATTCCTAAATCAAAAGAACGAACAGGTCTTGGTAAGCAGCCATCTTCTCATTTCAGGCGGCCTCTGTGAAGAGAATACCTGTTCCTTTTGATTGACTAGATCGCCTGTCATCAGTATCATGCCCACCTCTCGATTTGAGGGTAAAAGTGACGACGGGGATTAGCGCAGTCTGGTAGCGCGCCTGCTTTGGGAGCAGGATGTCGGGGGTTCGAATCCCTCATCCCCGACCATCATTTTGGATAAGTTGTTGAGCGCCCTTAGCTCAGCTGGATAGAGCAACGGCCTTCTAAGCCGTAGGTCGCAGGTTCGAATCCTGCAGGGCGCGCCATCCAGCACGAGCAATTCAAGCAGTGGTGGCTGTAGCTCAGTTGGTAGAGCCCCGGATTGTGATTCCGGTGGTCGCGGGTTCGAGCCCCGTCAGCCACCCCATTTGATTTAAAATTCCTTATATTTTCAACTAAGTTCCTTTTCGTACCCTTTTTACATTAATATCGATGCTTACTCTTGTTTTTTGGTTGCTAGACTATCGCTTAGCAATGGTTCCATTAACAGCGGTATTTAGAAATAGAATTATAAATTAAAGGGTAACTGTAAGATGGATTGTCAGTCAGGTAAGATCGTATTTATTACAGGTGGAAATCGTGGTCTTGGTTTTGAAACAGCGAAACGCTTGGGCTCCCTAGGCATGACATTGCTAATTGGTTCTCGCAAGCTTTCAAATGGACAGTTGGCTGTGAATCAGCTTCAAGCATTGGGGTATAACGCTGAAACCATTCATTACGATGCGCGCGAGCCAAGACTGGTTGATGCTGTTTGTAAGCACATCGATGATAAATATGGGAAGCTAGACGTCTTAGTCAATAATGCAGGAATTCTTTTAGAGCAGGTAATGGATAAGAATAGTAGCAGCTCGGTGAGCCCTGCAGTGCTGGAAGAAACATTTCAAATTAACGTGTTCGCCATCGTGGTATTAACACAAAAATTATTACCTCTTATCAAAAAGTCAGATGCCGGACGAATTGTTAATTTATCTAGTATCCTGGGTTCGCACACACTGCATAGCATGAAAAATTCGCCAATAGAGCCAGCAAAAGCTTTTGCATATAACGCATCAAAATCTGCTCTAAACGCATACACCATACACCTAGCCCATGAGTTAAGAGATACTAGCGTTAAGGTTAATTCCGCCCACCCTGGTTGGGTAAAAACAGAATTAGGTGGACCAGATGCTCCAATGGAGATTGTGGATAGCTATAAAACTTGTACGCGTCTAGCAACTTTGGACTCTAAAGGGCCAACAGGCGGATTTTTTCACGAAGAAGATACTTTGCCTTGGTGATATGATTGCAATGCAAGAACAGCAGATAAAATTATATGTCTTGGTCCAAATTGGACCGTAGACCACTTTTTTTGGACTTTGATATGGGATTGGTAGTACTTTTTATTTTTATTATTTGTGCATTTTATGTGCAAAGTAGAGGCGTTGTTCAGCACAATAAGCTGATTCGTAAAATAAGCGACCATTCTAATATCTTTGGGCCGATAAATTGTTTGTTCTATGGTTTTTCTACGATAAAAAAATCTGTATATATTGATGTTAACCATTTTCCTGAATTAAAAGTACTTAAAGATAATTGGAAAGTTATAAGAGATGAGGCTGTTAGGCTCAATGATGACACTCAAATAAAGTCTTCAGAAGAAAAAGATGACTTAGGTTTTAATTCATTTTTTAAAACTGGATGGAAGCGTTTTTACTTAAAATGGTACGGCGCTTCTCTTCATTCAGCGAATAGGCTTTGTCCAAAAACTGTGGATTTGATTAATTCCATCCCAAGTATAAAAGGTGCGATGTTTGCTATGCTTCCTCCGGGGGCTAGGTTGGTCAAGCATCGTGATCCTTATGCGGGCTCCTTTAGATACCATTTGGGATTGATAACTCCCAATTCTGAAGACTGCTTCATTTTTGTCGATGGCAAGAAATATTATTGGAAAGACGGAGAGGCAGTCATGTTTGACGAAACCTTTATTCATTATGCTGAAAATAAAACAGATACCAATAGAATCGTATTATTTTTAGATGTCAAAAGACCAGTAAGTTTCTTTTTGGTTGACTGGATAAATGAACTCTTTTCTCGAATTTTTATGGCAGCCACAACCACTAAAAATATGGATGGCGATAAAATTGGAGGTATTAATCGTTTGTTCCCTTACATCTTTAAGGTTCGCTTGATTGGGAAAAAGATAAAAAAATCAAACAGAGGCGTATATTATATACTCCAATATTCTATTTATTTGTTAATCATTTATGGAATATTTTTTTAAATAGCTGTTCATTCCTAAGGGGCATTCATGTTGCAGAAGGATATTTTTCGAGGTGATTTTTTAAAACTACAGCGGCTTAATAGCGGCTTTCTAGAATTGATCTTTGATGCAATAAACGGATCTGTGAATGTTTTTAATCAAGCAGCATTGGATGAACTTCTTGATGCGTTATTGGCCTTAAACGATCAGCCTGACGCAAAAGGACTTATTTTTACTAGCGCTAAGAGTGTTTTTATTGCAGGGGCTGATATTGCTGAGTTTAGCGCTATATTCAAAGGTAATATGAGAGATCTGAAAACCTTTCTTGATAAGGCGAATAATGCGTTCAATCAAATTGAATCTTTACCATATCCGACAATTGCTTTAATTAATGGCTTCGCTCTAGGCGGTGGTTTTGAATTGTGTCTTGCTTGCGACTTTCGTGTAATGTCAAGCAAGGCTGCTGTAGGTTTACCAGAAACAAAACTTGGGATTATTCCAGGCTGGGGCGGAACTGTCCGCTTGCCTCGATTAATAGGATTTGATAATGCTATAGAGTGGATTGCCTCAGGTAGCCACAAGAAACCAGCACAGGCTCTAGCAGACGGTGCTGTAGATGCCATAGTTGAGCCTGAATTGTTGAGAGAAGAGGCTTTAGGAATGCTAGTTTCTGCTTCAAACGGTTGTCTTGATTACCAAAAGCGTCGCAAGCAAAAACAAATGCCTTTGCAGCTTAATGATAATGAAAGGGCCATGGCTGTAAGTACTTCTCGCGCTGTTATCCTTACCAAGGTTGGAGCCAGTTATCCTGCGCCAATCGTAGCTTTGGATGTCTTATCTAGGGCAGCAAAATTGAAGCGAGATGCCGCTTTAGAGATAGAATTTCAAGCTTTTAGTAAATTATCCTTAACACCAGAGTGCCGATCCTTGGTGGGCATATTCACCAGTGATCAATACGTTAATTCTGTAGCTAAAAAATATGCGAAAAAAGCCTCCAAATTAGTTGAGCATGTCACAGTCTTGGGTGCCGGTATCATGGGTGGAGGAATTGCTTATCAGAACTCCCTCAAGGGATTCTCTGTTTTAATGAAAGATATAAATAGTGACTCATTAGCACTGGGCATGAATGAAGCCAATAAATTATTGGCTAAAAGGGTTGATAGGGGTCAAATGTCTGCATTAAGTGCTGGCAGCGCTCTCTCTAGAATTATTCCATCACTTGTTTACCAGGGTGTCGAAAATACCTCAATTGTTATTGAGGCTGTAGTTGAAAATGCCAAGATAAAATCTATTGTATTAGCTGATGTAGAAGGAAAAATTCCGGCTGAGGCAATATTGGTTTCCAATACTTCGACAATTTCGATTGACTATCTGGCTAGCCACCTAAAGCGTCCCGATCAGTTTTGTGGAATGCATTTTTTTAACCCAGTCCATGCTATGCCCTTGGTGGAGATTATCCGTGGAAAAAAAACTTCTGAAGAAACCATTGGACTGGTGGTGGCTCATACGACTGCATTAGGAAAAAAGCCCATTGTGGTAAATGACTGCCCAGGATTTTTGGTTAATAGAGTACTCTTTCCTGCTGTTTTTGGCTTTGATATGATGCTGGTTGATGGTGCTGATTTTCAGAAAATAGACAAAGCTATAGAGTCTTGGGGGTGGCCTATGGGTCCAGCCTACCTAATGGATGTTGTTGGCCTTGATACAGCTGTACATTGTTTTTCATCCATTTTGGATGGGTACCCAGATCGAATGAAGGAAATATATGATGTGTCGCCAACTCGTTTATTGTTTGAAAATGATCGTCTTGGTCAAAAAAACGGAAAAGGTTACTATTCATATGAAAATGATGCCCGAGGGAAGTCTAGAAAAATAGTAGATAACAAGACCTACGAGCTTCTAAAAACTTGCATTAATCGTTCTGATAGCAATTCCAGTGAATTTAGTGATGACTCTATTTTGACTCGATTTATGGTTCCCATGTGTATTGAGATTGCTCTTTGCTTGGAGGAGGGTGTTGTAGGATCCCCGTCAGAAGGAGACATGGCCGTGATCTACGGCCTTGGATTTCCAGCCTTTCGTGGCGGTTTGTTTAGATGGATGGATGAGATTGGTCTTGATGCCTTTTGTCAATTGGCGGATAGGTTTAAACATTTAGGGAAATTGTATGAGCCTACTTTAAAAATGCGCGAAATGGCTACAAAAGGAGGAAAATACTATGATGGATAGGCGTCTATTTATCATTAATTTTTTCGACGGTGTTCGGTCAAGCAGAGGGCAGTGAATTGTGAGCTTCAAGCCAAGAGATGTTGTAATAGTTGATGTTGCCCGAACCCCTATGGCTAGATCAAAAGATGGTTCGTTTCGGAATCGTCGAGCTGATGAGCTTGGTGCAGATCTTATAGAAAGTTTTCTTGAGCGCAATCCATCTGTTGATCCTAATGAGATTGACGATGTTATATGGGGCTGTGTGATGCAAGGAAAAGAACAGGGCTTTAATGTTGCCAGAATGACAGCTCTCCGCACCCGCATTCCCCATGAAGTCCCAGCAATTACCGTTAATCGACTTTGTGGTTCTTCTATGTCAGCTTTACATATGGCTGCCGCAAATATTATGTCTGGTTTGGGTGATATTTTTTTAGTGGGAGGGGTTGAACATCTTGGTCACCTGCCAATGGCGTCTGGCATGGAGCCTAATCCAGCTTTATCTCTTGGTGTTGCAAAAGCTTCTGGCATGATGGGCGTAACAGCAGATTACCTAGCAAGGATTCATGATGTGAGTCGCCAGCAGCAAGATGAGTTTGGCGCGCGCTCTCATAGAATGGCATCCCAAGCTCGACATGAAGGCTTGTTTAAAAATGAAATCATCCCTATAAAAGGTCACAATAATAACGGGGGCCTTTATCTCATGAGAGAGGATGAGACCATTAGGCCTGAGACAACGGTTGAGGTTTTATCTGGACTGCGACCAGCATTTGATCCGGTCAGTGGAACTGTTACAGCCGGAACTTCTTCACAGATTACTGATGGGGCTGCAGTTATGCTTGTTATGTCGGGAGAAAGAGCCAAATCACTAAAGCTTAAACCTGTAGCAAAGATAGCTTCATTGGCGATTGCGGGTGTTGATCCATCTATCATGGGTTATGCTCCGGTTCCTGCATCGCTGCTTGCGTTAAAAAAGGCTGGCCTCACGATTAGGGATATTGACTATATTGAATTAAATGAGGCGTTTGCCGCACAATCGTTGCCTGTACTGAAGGATCTCGATTTGCTGGACATTTTCGAGCAAAAGGTTAACGTTAACGGTGGGGCTATTGCCTTAGGCCACCCGCTTGGTGCATCTGGAGCTCGAATTTCTGGGACGTTGCTAAATATTCTTCAGCAAAAAGACGCTACGTTTGGCCTCGCGACAATGTGTGTTGGTATGGGGCAAGGGGTAACTACAATTTTTGAAAGACTATAAGATAATTTAGAAATGCCTAATGTCAGGTCAATATCGCTCCCAACTTCTTCTATATGTCGAAAATGATACGCTTTCTTTTCTGTTAGTTTTATCTCTTTTTGTTGATTGGTAGATATCTCTGTGGCAGAATCCCCCCCTTTGTTTGCAGGGGGTAGTATCCCCTTCTTGGGTTTTATAATTTTCGATATTTAGCGGACGTGGTGGAATTGGTAGACACGCTGGATTTAGGTTCCAGTGCCGCAAGGTGTGAGAGTTCGAGTCTCTCCGTCCGCACCATTTAATAGTTTTGAAACAATTTATATTTGAGGGGCATCATGCAGGTTTCCGTTGAAACAATTTCTAGTCTTGAGCGAAAAATGACCATTGTGATTCCAGCTGAACGCATCGGAGATGAGATAAAAGAACGTCTTGAAAAAGCTGCTAAAACTGTTCGAATAGATGGTTTTCGGGTAGGCAAGGTGCCTCTAAATGTGGTGAATCAACATTATGGTCAAGGCATTCGCCATGAGGTTGTTAGTGAAACTGTTAGAACTTGTTTTTATGATGCGGTGACTCAAGAAAAACTTACTCCAGCTAGCGCTCCAGCTATAGAGTCAAAGATCGACAAACCAGGTATGGATCTAGAATTTATTGCTACCTTTGAAGTTTTGCCAGACTTTGATTTGTCAGATTTGACGACGATAAAAATTGTCAAGCCGTTGGCTGAGGTAAAAGATGCCGATGTTGATGTAATGATTAAAGGATTGCGTAAACAGCATGCAACATGGTCAGAGGTAGATCGTGCTGCAGTTGCGGATGACGAGGCGACCATCGACTATGTAGGGCTCAAAGATGGCAAAGAGTTTGATGGTGGTTCTGCTGAAAATTATCCTTTAGAGATAGGCGGTGGTACTGCAGTTGCTGGATTTGAAGAAGGCATCATTGGGATGTCTGTAGGGGATGAAAAGACTATTTCTGTAACTTTTCCTGAAAGCTATCAAGCCGAAGAACTTCGTGGCGCATCAGTAGAATTTAAAATTAAATTAAATGCATTAAAAGAACCGTTGTTGCCCGAGATGAATGATGAATTTTTTGCTCTTTTTGGTCTAAAGGCTGGCGGCGAGCAAGTATTTCGTTCTGCGGTACTGCAAAATATGCAGCGTGATCTTAAGAATGCCCTTGAGGGGAAAGTCAAAAGTCGTGTGATGCATGAGTTGTTCACTCTGCATGGCGACATTGAAGTTCCTTTGACAAGAATTGCAACTGAGATGACCAGCCTAAAACAGCAAATGGCGAAAAATCTTGGAGGTGATGGCGGTGAAAATACTTTTGATCCCTCGCTGCTACCTGATGAAATGTTTGAAGAGCAAGCAAAGCGTAGAGCTATTGTTGGATTAGTGGTGAATGAGATTGTGCAATCCAATAAAATGGATGTGGATGGGACTGCAGTAAAAATCCGAATTCAAGATATAGCGGCGTCTTATGATCAGCCAGAAGAGGTGATAAAATATCACTACAATAGCCCAGAGCTTCTTAAGAGTATTGAGGCAAATGTTTTGCAAGATCAAGTGGTTGATTTTGTTTTATCGCAGGCAGAAGTTGTAGATGAGCCACAAGATTATCAGAAAGCAATAGCGCCTGATCCCGATCAGGTCGCAACTAAAAATTAATTATCGGTTATAATACCTTGAAATATAATTGATTTAAGCGAGATAGATATGAAATTTGATTCTTCGTCGACAGACTTGAATATAAAAAATGCAGGTGGTCTAGTACCCATTGTTGTAGAGCAAACTGCTCGCGGTGAGCGCTCTTATGACATTTATTCGCGTTTACTAAAAGAAAGGGTTATATTTTTAGTTGGCCCTGTCGAAGATTATATGGCAAATCTTGTGGTTGCCCAGTTGCTTTTCCTGGAATCAGAGAATCCAGAAAAAGATATTCATTTGTACATAAACTCTCCCGGCGGCTCAGTTACTGCCGGAATGTCTATTTACGATACTATGCAGTTTATTAGTCCAGATGTCAGCACTATGTGTATTGGGCAAGCCGCTAGTATGGGTGCTTTTTTGCTGGCAGCGGGCGCCCCAGGTAAGCGATTTTGTCTTCCTAATTCCCGTAATATGATTCACCAGCCGAGCGGAGGTACTCACGGGCAGGCCTCTGATATCCATATTCATGCCCAAGAAATATTAAAAATAAGAGATAGGCTCAATCAATGTCTTGCTGAACATACAGGGCAAGCAATAGAAAAAATTGAGCTAGACACGGAGCGTGATAATTTTATGAACGCTGAAGAATCAAAGGCCTATGGTTTAATAGACCAAGTATTGGATAAGCGCCCAAAAAGTCTTTAATTCCATTGAAAAATTAGTGCTTTATGAGTGATATTGCTATAAATTTTTCTTGATCCTCATATTCTAGCTCGGAGATAAAGGCCCATGAAAGACGAAACAAATAATGGTGGCGATGACAGTAAGTTACTTCACTGCTCTTTTTGCAATAAGAGCCAGCATGAAGTACGTAAGCTGATAGCAGGCCCATTGGTCTTTATTTGCGATGAATGTGTTGAACTCTGCAATGATATTATTTTGGAAGAAATTCAAGAGATTGAAGCTGGGCCGGATGGCCCTACTAGTCTTCCAAAGCCCATTGAAATCAAAGAAATACTGAATCAGTATGTCATTGGCCAAGACAAGGCAAAAAAAATATTAGCTGTTGCTGTTTATAATCATTATAAGCGCTTGCAGCGTAGTGGGTCTCCCTCAGCTTCTGATGTTGAGCTCGGCAAAAGTAATATATTGCTAGTGGGGCCTACTGGAAGCGGAAAAACTCTTCTGGCTGAGACTCTAGCAAGATTGCTTGATGTCCCTTTTGCTATTGCTGATGCGACGACGTTAACTGAAGCTGGCTATGTTGGCGAAGACGTTGAAAATATTATTCAGAAACTTCTACAAAAATGTGATTACGACATAGATAAGGCTCAACGAGGTATAGTATACCTGGATGAGATTGATAAGATTTCTCGCAAATCAGACAACCCTTCTATTACTCGCGATGTCTCTGGAGAGGGTGTTCAGCAGGCCTTATTAAAGCTGATCGAGGGAACTGTTGCTTCAATCCCCCCTCAGGGCGGAAGAAAGCATCCCCAGCAGGAGTTTATTCAGGTTGATACGTCTAATATCCTATTTATTTGTGGTGGGGCTTTCTCGGGCTTAGAAAAGGTGATCAGAGATCGATCTGATAATACCGGTATTGGTTTCAGCGCAACAGTTAAGGTTAAGGATGACAATAGAAATATAGGACAGACGTTAGCTGATCTGGAGCCTGAAGATTTAGTGCGTTATGGCTTAATACCTGAGTTTGTTGGGAGACTTCCTGTTATAGCTACTTTAGAGGAATTAGATCTAGACGCCCTAGTCAACATACTTACCGAACCAAAAAACTCTTTACTTAAGCAATATAGTGCAATGTTTGAAATGGAAGGTGTTGAGCTGGACATGCGTCGAGATGCTTCGGAAGAGATAGCCCAAAAAGCATTGGCTCGGAAAACGGGAGCGAGGGGTCTCCGCTCCATTATTGAGAGCATCCTACTAGATACTATGTATAGCATACCGACTGCAAAAAATGTCACAAAAGTGGTTATTGATGCTTCAGTTGTTCGCGGAGAATCTGACCCTCTGCTGGTATATGAGGGGTCCGACTCTAAGCTGGCAGCAGGGGAGTAGTTATTGCTCTTTTTCCCAAAAAGGACCCATCGGGTCCTTTTTTATTGGTAAACTATATTTGCCACTCAGGCTTGTTTTTAGCTGGTACGCCCCAATACTGTTGGCTGGCCTAACTTTTTAATTTCTCAAGACGAGGTTTACGAATGGAAGATTCATCTGTACTTAAAAAATTACCTGTGTTGCCTTTGCGTGATGTGGTGATTTATCCCTATGCAGTGATTCCGTTATTTGTGGGTAGAGGGAAGTCCATAGCAGCCCTAAATCAATCGATGTCTCAAGAGAAAAAAATATTGGTAGTTACGCAAAAATCAGCTTCAGAGGATGATCCGTGTGCAGGCGATCTTTACAGTGTGGGCACACTGGCGACTGTCTTGCAGATGCTTGAGCTGCCAGATGGAACTATGAAAGTTTTAATCGAAGGAGTCGAGAGGGTCAAGATTAATGCCATTGAAGATATAGATGAGTACCTTTTATCGGAGTATGAAATATTTTCAGCTGGGAAGCTTGATGATCTTGAGGTGGAGACGATCATGCAGTTGGCGTTAGGTAAGTTTGAACAGTATGGCAATATAAGCAAGAAAATACCAACTGAGACTATGGGTATCATTGCTGCTATAACTGATGCAAGTCGCTTGGCTGATTCTTTGGCTAATCATCTTCCTCTGCCTCTTGAGCAAAAACAAAATATTTTAGAAATGACGGCCCTTATTGATCGATTTGAACTCTTATTGGTTTCAATGGAGTCAGAGATTGAGTTGTTTGATATTGGGCAAAAAATACGCATCCGTGTCAAAAAACAAATGGAAAAGAGTCAGAAAGAATATTTTCTAAATGAGCAAATGAAGGCCATTCAAAAAGAACTTGGTGATACGGATGAAGAGGACGATTTAGCTCAACTGGTTGGAAAAATTAAGAATGCAGGGATGACAAAGCACGCGTTAGTAAAAGCCAAAACAGAGCTTAAGAAGCTTAAAGCTATGTCTCCTATGTCAGCTGAAGCTTCAGTGTTACGGGGTTATATTGATTGGCTTGTAAGTGTTCCCTGGAGAAAACGCTCAAGAGTTCGACATGATCTTAAGCGAGCAGAGCACATCCTTAATGAAGATCATTACGGGTTAGATGAAGTGAAAGAACGTATCTTGGAATTTCTTGCTGTGCAACAGCGCGTGAAGACACTAAAAGGCCCAGTGCTTTGCTTGGTTGGCCCTCCCGGCGTGGGGAAAACATCTCTTGGCGAGTCAATTGCTAAGGCAACTGGTAGAAAGTATGCACGCATGTCGCTTGGCGGCGTTCGCGATGAAGCTGAAATTCGAGGTCATCGGCGTACATATATAGGTTCACTGCCTGGAAAATTAATACAAAAATTATCTAAAGTGGAGGTGAAAAATCCTCTTTTCTTGCTTGATGAGATAGATAAAATGGGCACCGATCATCGCGGCGATCCGTCTTCTGCCATGCTGGAGGTTCTTGATCCAGAGCAAAATAATAGATTCAATGACCACTATCTTGAGGTTGACTACGATCTTTCCGAGGTGATGTTTATATGTACCGCCAACACAATGGATATTCCTGCGCCACTATTAGATCGAATGGAGATAATTCGTATTTCAGGATATACCGAAGATGAGAAGCTGAATATTGCACTTAAATATCTTTTGCCAAAACAGCTTAAAGCAAATGGTTTGACGGAAAAAGAATTATGCCTGCAAGAAAAACCTATGATAGATATTATTCGTTTTTATACTAAAGAAGCCGGTGTTCGAGGCCTTGAAAAACAATTAGCAAGACTCTGCAGGAAAGTTGTAACCCAGCATGTACGCGAAGAAACAAAAAAAACCTATTCAATTACAACTGAGGGGCTGGAAGAGCTGCTTGGCGTAAAAAGATATGATTTTGGTCGCGCTGAAGAAGAAAGCCAGGTTGGCCAGGTTACAGGTCTGGCTTGGACTCAAGTAGGCGGAGAGCTGTTAACTATAGAGTCTTCTGCAATACCGGGTAACGGGAAAGTTATAAAAACCGGTTCTTTGGGCGATGTGATGCAGGAATCAATTCAAGCAGCTTTAACTGTGGTGAGAAGTCGATCTCAGGTACTGGGTGTGCATCGCGATTTCCATCAAAAATTGGATCTCCATATTCATGTCCCAGAAGGCGCCACCCCCAAAGATGGGCCAAGTGCAGGCATTGCTATGTGTACAGTTGTTGTATCGGTCCTAACAGGGATACCAGTGAGGGCTGATGTTGCCATGACCGGAGAAATTACCTTGAGGGGCGAAGTTTTGAAAATCGGAGGATTGAAAGAAAAGCTTCTTGCAGCTCACCGCGGAGGCATCAGAAAGGTAATTATACCTTATGAGAATGAGCATGATCTGAAAGAAATACCTGATAACATAAAAGACGACCTTAAGATAATTCCTGTACGGTGGATTGATGAGGTTTTAGACATAGCCTTGCTGGCAAAGCCGGCCCCTCTGTCTGATGAGGAGTACAAAAAAGAAGAGAAAGAATCCATTAAGGCTAAAGATATGTCTGAACCCCGCATTAATACTCATTAAATTGCTTGACCCACTGGCAGTGGGTTGGTATAAAGTTGATGTAACAACATTAACCGTTGAATATTATTAGCATATATAAGGGTTATGTGTTGCTGGTGAGCAATTTAAATAACCATAATAACAAGGAGAGTATTGTGAATAAATCTGAATTAGTTGATGCAATTGCTGATGCGGCAGACTTGTCTAAGGCTTCAGCTGGACGTGCTCTTGATGCTGCAATTTCAGCAGTTTCTGGTGCGCTAGCAAAGAAAGATCAAGTTTCTCTCGTAGGTTTTGGTACTTTTGCTGTGAAGCACCGTGCGGCACGTGCAGGACGTAACCCACAGACAGGTGCAGAAATTCAAATTAAGGCCGCTTATGTGCCTAGCTTTAAAGCAGGAAAAGCTCTTAAGGATGCTGTAAATTCTTAATAGCGCTTTCTAGGCCAGGTAAAGTTCTGGTGATCTATCTAAAGACGTATCTGTGATGCGTCTTTTTTTATATAATTAATTAATTTTCCTGTAAAGACATACTGTATTTTACTACCAAGAGAAACTTATGCTTCAAGATTTTCGTGATAATCTCAGTGGTGTAGCGAAAAGTGTTTTAGTCGTTATCATTATAATTCCTTTTGCACTTTTTGGTGTTGACGCCTTATTTGAGACCAGAGCTACCGCAAAGGAGGTCGCTAATGTTAATGGCGATTCCATCTCAGAGCTGAGCCTTCAACAAGCAGTTCTTGTTAGAAAGCAACAAATTAGCAATAGAGTTAAGGATATCGATCCATCTCTTTTGGATGACGAAATCATGAGGCCGGCTGTCCTAAAGCGTCTCATTAGGCAGAAAATAGAGGAGCAAACTGCATCTGACATAGGGATGGCTATATCTAAGAAAAAGATTGATTCTTTGCTGGTCCAGGTCCCTGAGTTTCAAACAAATGGTAGATTTAATCCTGAGCTTTATGAGTTTGTAGTAAAACAGATGGGTTATACGCCAACCTCCCACTATAAGGCTATTTACTCTGACTTGTTGGCTGAGCAGTTCTTTAAAGGTATTGTTGCAACGGGATTTTCTACAGAAAAAGAACAGGAATTAATAGCGACAGTTTTAGACCAGACTCGCGATTATTACTACCTAACGATTCCTATTGAGGCGCAAAAAAATTCTGTCCAGCCCTCAGACGAGGATATTATTACTTACTATGAAAATCATATTCCACAATTCATGACAGAAGAACAGGTGCTCGTTGAATATATAGAATTAAGGTCTTCTGATCTTTTGGGGGATATATATGTAGACGCTAGTCTCATAGAAGAAGGCTATCAAGAAAAAGTTAAGACCGCTTCTTTGGCCACACAATACCGCGCCGCGCATATTCTTTTAGATAAAAAAGCAGATAGCAGCCATTTAACTAAAATGGCTGCTATACAAGAAAAACTAAAAAATAATGGAGATTTCGTATTACTGGCAGAGGAATACTCTGATGATTTCCTAACTTCAGAAAAAGGTGGAGATCTTGGTTATGTTCGCTTAGGAGATCTTCCTTCTGAGTTAGATTTGGTTTTAGGGCGACTTGCTGTCGGAGAGGTTTCGGAGATTATAGAAACAAAAGCGGGAATTCATCTTTTAAAGTTATCTAAAAAGAAAGAGAAAGAAACACCAAATAGAGAGCTATTAGAGCCTGCTATTCGCGAAGAAATTCGACTACAGATGGCTGCAGAGCTGATGCCTGAAAAAATAGAGAAGCTAAAAGAGCTGGCATATAACGCTACATCGCTACAAGATGTTTCCAGTACGATGGGGCTAGATTTAAGTGTCTCTGGTTTTTTTGGACGGTCAGGCGGAGAAGGTATAGTCGCTAGCAAGGAAGTCATAAGCGCCGCTTTTAGTTCTTCGGTCATAGAGAATGGTTATGCTAGCGAAGTGATTGAGTTTTCCGATGACCATGTTTTAGTATTATCTGTACGCGAGCGCTCCATCCCAAAAATACAGCCATTAACTGACGTTAAGGTTGAAATTAAAAAAATTATTCAACATGAAGTAGCATCTGAAAATATTGTGACTTATGGCTCCAAGCTGAGAGAGCTTGTTAAGTCTGGGGAGAGCATCGAGTCTGTTGCTAAGGCTGAAGATCTTGCTTGGCAGGTCAGTTTCAATACTAAAATTAATGGTGGAAATGAAGATGAATACATTAGAAAAAGTACTATTTTCTCTATGATATTGCCTGATGTTGGTCCTACTGTTGATTATGTAATAATGCCAAATGGAGACTATGTGTTGCTAGCTTTAACTAAGGTTGCATTTGGCAATTACGAGACACTTCGTCTTGCAGAAAAACAAGCAATGGTTTCCTCCAGATCGTCAGCTAACTCTAGTCGAGACTATCAGGCCTATATTGCCTTGTTGCATGAGAGCGCAGACATTGCTTCAGAGTAATAAAGCTGTCTTATCACAAGGGTATATTTCCGTGCAAGAGTATTACCAGAGAATCAGTTAGAGCATTTTTTGGTTATGTTTAATATTTTATGTCTTAGCTAAAGCTAATGCCGTTAGCTCTCTGGAGGAGTAATCAATGGCCGATTACAAATATGATTTGGTAATTATAGGTAGTGGTCCTGCAGGTGAAGGTGCAGCGATGTCTGCGGCCAAGCAGGGCTGGTCAGTAGCTGTTGTTGATGATCGTCCTATGGTCGGAGGAAACTGTACGCACCTAGGAACAATTCCATCCAAGGCTCTTCGTCATGCAGTTAGGCGAATGGTTCAATTTAATACTATGCCGATGTTTCGAGCAGTAGGCGAACCCCGATTATTTTCTTTTTCAGATGTAATGAGATCAGCTGAAGAGGTTATTCGCAAGCAAGTAGAGATTAGATCGCATGAATACTCTCGGAACAGAGTAAAGCTTCATTTTGGGCGGGCTACTTTTTGCGACAAAAACAATGTAATTGTAAGAAAAACAGATGGCACTAATGAGAAGATTGAAAGCCGAAATTTTTTAATTGCCACCGGAGCAAGCCCCTATCATCCCGAAGACGTTAACTTTGAGCATCCCTGCATATTTGATAGCGATACTATCTTAAAGCTAGGCCATAACCCCCGTAATATTATTATCTACGGGGCAGGGGTAATAGGTTGCGAATATGCCTCCATCTTCTCTGGTTTAGACACTCGAGTCGATCTAGTAAATACCCGGGAAGGCCTGTTAGAATTTCTTGATGATGAGATTTCTGATGCTTTGAGCTATCAGTTGCGAAATTTAAATGTCACTGTACGGCACAAAGAAGAATATGCCGAAATTGAGACTCGCGATAATGGTGTCACGATGGTGCTTAAATCAGGGAAAAGAATTCATGCAGAAGCCATTCTTTGGTGCAATGGTCGGACTGGCAATACGAAAAACCTGGGCTTAGATAAAATAGACTTGGATCTAGACGAAAGAGGGCAGATAGCAGTCAATGAAGATTATCAGACCTCATTAGCTAATGTTTATGCTGCCGGCGATGTTGTTGGGTGGCCTGCCTTGGCTGGAGCAGCTTACGACCAAGGCCGTTCTGCTGCCGCACATATGTGCGGCCTAAAAGTATATCATGTAGATGATGTAGCAACAGGGATATGGACTATTCCTGAGATCAGCTTTGTTGGGAAGACAGAATCGGAGTTAACTAAAGAGCAAGTCCCATATGAAATTGGACGGGCATATTTTAAAAATATAGCAAGAGCGCATATCTCTGGAGAAGAGGTGGGTGTGCTAAAAATTCTATTTCATCAGAAAACCTTGGCGATACTTGGCGTCCATTGTTTTGGTGCTGAAGCTGCAGAAATTATTCATATTGGGCAAGCAATCATGAATCAGTCTGGAGATGCCAATACTTTAGATTATTTTATTAGCACAACCTTTAATTATCCGACGATGGCTGAAGCTTACAGATTAGCGGCTATTAATGGCATGAATAGACTGAGTCGTGAATCCAGAAAATTGGCTTTTAATATAAGTTGATAATTATTTTATGTGTGTAAAGCGCATCGCTAGATAATAATCAAATAAGATAATGACAATTAATGGGCGCAGAATTAGAAAATTTGCTTTAATTGGTATAATAAATTCTATTTCAGGGTATTTGTTATGATAAGCAATCTTTCCCTGAGTATTGGTTTTCGCTACATCAGAAGTAAGCGAAGCAACTCCTACATCTCTTTTGTTTCACTAATATCTTTTGTTGCTATGTCCCTTGGGGTTATGGTTTTAGTTGTTGTCCTTTCTGTAATGAATGGGTTTGAGCGTGAGATTAAAAAGCGTATTCTTAATGTGTTGCCTCATATCTCAGTAACAAATGCATCAGGAATAATTAACTGGGGTCCAGTAGGTGAAAAATTGCTTAAATTTGATCATATTGAAGGGTACGCGCCCTTTGTTGAAGGCTATGGTTTACTGTCATCCTCTTCTTTAAGTCAGGGTGTCCTATTGCAGGGTATTTCACCGCCAGATGAAGTCAATGCTAGCTCAATTAATGATCATATGATTGCAGGTGAAATCAACGATCTTGAGCCTGGTCGATATGGAATGCTGATTGGTAGCATGCTAGCTGGCTCTTTAGGTGTCACTGTTGGAGACAAGGTGGTTCTGTCGTTACCTGAATTAAATGTTACTCCAGTTGGTATTTTCCCGCGGTATAAACGTTTTCATATACGAGGAATTTACCAAGTAGGGGCACAGGTGGATGGTGGAATGGCATTTATTCATTATGTGGATGCTCAAAAACTATATCGTCTTGGTAAGAGTGTTACTGGAATCAAACTAAAGGTCGAGGATCCATTTAGTGTCATGAGCCTGATTCCTTTTATTGAGAAAAGTATAAACCCATCATTTCGTATAAAGACCTGGACTACTGAGATGAGCAGCTTATTTAAAGCTATAAAGATGGAGAAAAAAATTGTTGGATTGCTACTGTCAGTTATTATTGCCATAGCAGCATTTAATATCATAGCTAGTCTTGTATTGATGGTTTCCAGCAAAAGACGTGATATCGCTGTACTAAGGACGCTTGGAGCGAAAGAAAGCACGATAGCGGGTATATTTATGATTCAGGGTTGCATTATTGGTACATTGGGGGTGATTGTAGGGGCAACTTTAGGGTGTATATTGGCGGCATACATAGGAGATATTGTGAGTTGGATTGAGCAGCAGGCTGGATTTCATATTTTCGATCCAGCAGTTTATTTTATTAGCCAAATTCCATCTAAATTGATGTGGACAGATGTATTGCTGGTATGCTTTATGAGTTTAATTCTAAGCATTTTAGCTACAGTTTACCCCGCTTTGAGGGCATCTCAAGTCTCCCCTGCAGAGGCACTTCGCTATGATAGATAGTGATCGATGGGTAATACAGTGCCAAGAGTTGTCTAAGTCATATATTGAATCTAATGTTGAAGTAAAGGTACTAAATAATGTTTCATTAAAAGTTCGTGCAGGTGAAAAAATTGCCATTATTGGCGCCTCCGGTTCAGGAAAAACAACGCTACTCAATCTACTAGGCGGCTTAGACGATCTATCACAAGGCTCCATCGAAGTGATGGGTGCTGACTGGGCCTCCATGACCGAAAATAAACGCGCCTTATGGCGAAACAAATACTTAGGTTTTGTGTATCAATTCCACCATCTTCTTGCAGAATTTACTGCTATAGAAAATGTATCTATGCCTCTGTTGATCAGGGGGATCGGAAAAGTGGAGGCACAACAAAGATCAAAAATAATTTTGTCACAAGTAGGTTTAGCTCATCGGTGTGAGCATAGACCTTCAGCCCTCTCAGGCGGAGAGAGACAAAGAGTGGCCATTGCAAGAGCACTGGTTGCACATCCTGCATGCGTGTTAATGGATGAGCCTACAGGAAACCTCGATTATTTTGCTGCTGAGACTGTTCTTGATACGCTTCTTGGTCTGAATGTTGAATTCGGAATTAGCTTTATTGTTGTTACTCATGAGAGCAGTGTTGCATCAAAAATGGATCGAATCTTATCCTTGGAGCATGGAGTTTTATTAGAAAAAAATTCAACTAACAAGTCACCACAGGCTGATTAGCAATGCTTAAGCTTTTTCCTATTTTTATTGGATGGAGGAACTTCACGTCGGGTAGCGATAGTAATCTGGTATCTTTCATTTCTTTTTTGTCTATTTCAGGCCTGGCCTTAGGGACGGCATTGCTTATCTTGGTGATGTCAATTATGAATGGTTTTGAAAAGGAAATGGAGTCGACAATACTCGGATCTGTGCCTCATGTGCAAATCTTTAAAGAGGGTGGCGTGAATAACATCTCTGCGTTAACTCAGCTACTGGAATCTGACCCCAATGTGCGCGCAACTACACCTTTTTCTAAAGTGGATGGCATGCTGACAAGTAATGGCAGGGCTTTGCCTATAGAGCTACTTGGTATAGGGGCGACTCAAAGTAAAGATTTTATTGGAGGCTTCCTGTCTTCTGAATTACTTTCTTTATTTAAGGAGAGAGAGGACAGCTTTTTATTAACCAAGGGGGTTGCAGATAAATTATTCGTTGAGACTGGTGATATGGTTATGCTACTAGCACCTCAAGCTAAGGCATTCGATCATGATGAATTTGCACCAAAAATTGTTTCTTTTCGGGTAGGAGGAGTTTTTAGCACTCATACACCTCTTGATCAAAAGCTAATCTTAGGTCCGCTCAAAGCAGTTGCACAAATAGCCGGTCTGAAAGACCCTCAGGGCATTCAAATTAAATTAAACAATGTCTTTGATGCAAGAGAGACAGGATTCAGGCTCATTAGAGCCTTGCCTTCAGGATATTCGCTCTCTGATTGGGTTCAAACACACGGAAATCTTTATCATGCGATAAAAATGTCACGTAAGATGATATTACTTCTAGTTTTTTTCATTCTAGCCATTGCTGTTTTTAATGTAGTCTCAATGCTTATGATGGTGGTGATAGATAAGCGTTCTGCTATATCAGTATTAAAGACTCAGGGCGCAACAAATTTTGAAATTTCTTTGATTTTTATGACCCAAGGCCTTCTTATTGGGCTAGCAGGCTCTTTTTTGGGCGCCATAGTTGGTATCTTGGGCGCCTTGAATGCCCCTGCTGCTGTAAGTAAGCTAGAGTCATTACTGGGATTTAATTTTCTTGAATCTGAGGTTTATCCTATTGACTATCTGCCATCTCAGCTGGTCTGGAGTGATGTATTTTTAGTCATTTTGGTTGCAGTAGTATTAAATCTGATTGTCACCATCTACCCATCGTTGCAGGCAGCTAAGATTAAGCCAGCGAGAGAGCTAAGGTATGAATAAATAGATAATTTTATGCTTATTGGGTATTTTTAGACTACACATCACTCCTCTTTTTTTGGCGCAGCGCCCAGTTTTTAAGTACTTTCCATTTCCACAACTGATGTATAGCTATATAACCTAAACCACCACAAATAAAACCAGTTACAAGACTGCCTGTTAGCAGAGGGAGCCATATCAGCTTGCCTTGAGAAATTACCCAGCTCCATGAGAGCTCAATGGTAAGGGCTGTAAATTCCAACCCAAGTAGAAGAACGCCAATACTATAAGTAAACATAAATAATGGTGCAACAGTTAAAGGGTTGCTGATCCATACAAGTGCAACAGCCACAGGTAGGTTGCTGCGAAAAAAAAAGGCAAGCAGGGCCGCAAGAATTGTTTGGCCAGGTATGGGCAAAAAAGCAACAAAAAGGCCAATAAAAAATGAGGTCGATATGGATACTTTGTTTATATGAAATAAATTAGGATCCATAAACAAGGGCCCCATCCATTTAATAGCACGGCTATTTAAAATTTTATGAGGAGCTGGAAGCCAGCGGTTTAGGAATTTTTTGGGCATACATAAATAGTCTGTATGGGTTAAGTTAGAGCTTGATTATGACTATTTTTCCCTGCACGCACTACCAATTATATTGATTCTGCAACAGATAAAAGACCAATCATGATGTGCGTGTAACGATGCGTATGATAGAACTATAAGGTTAACCAAGTGCTGAAAGATTTTTAAATAAAGAAAACCATTTTTTATTTTCAATAAATAGAGTCTTATTAAGTTGAAATTATTAATGATTGTTTTTTTGCAGCTGTTAATTTTTTTGAATAAAAAAAATAATATTCTTCTTGACGATATACAAGTTTAAGCCTATATATTTCAGATATAACTTATGGCTTTTTTTGTATCGCTACGGTGCTTTACGTCGAGATGGAGAAATTTCGATATGGGTGAAGATGATGACTTGATTGATGATATCTTTGATGCGGAAGATGATTTTACCGAAACAGGAGAAATAACTACCTCAGCTTCGCTTGAGGCGGATGCCAGACGCAGACTTGAGAGTAAGTTAGAAGGATTGCGGCTAAAAAAATTTATTCAAGATTATGATTTTGATATGTAACTTTTTAGGGTTACTTCAATTCTTTAGTTGTCTTTTTCCTTCTTAAGGCCAGCATTTTTTGGCATAATGAGAGCTTAATTTATAGCTGGGCTAGAATCCGTTGCCTGACACAGATACTTTTGCGTCCAATTCATCTTTAATGGGTATTCTTACTCTTAGGGATATTGAGTTTCATCGAAATAAAAATCTATTATTTGCAGGTATTAATGCGAGCCTCGAGTCTGGTGATATTTTGCAGATCGAGGGGCCAAATGGCTCCGGAAAAACTACACTATTGCGCTTGATTACTATGGCTTTAAGTCCTTGCTTGGGGGAAATTACCTGGCAGGGGAAAAATGTAACCTATATTCGCGAAAGGTATCTAAAAGATGTGCTGTTTCTTGGCCACCAGCCAGGATTGAATGAATCATTGTCTGCTGAGGAAAATTTAATTTGGTGGCGTAGATTAAATAAAAGTAATTCTTTGACTGACTCTGATGCATTGAAACGCACAGGTTTGATTAAATATAAGAGTATAGCTTGTTCTCATTTGTCGGCTGGCCAGTTGCGTCGAGCTGCGTTAGCAAGACTCCATGTTGCCGAAGCCAAGCTATGGATCCTTGATGAGCCATTTTCTGCTCTTGATAAAGAAGGCTCGAGCGAATTAAAAATATTGCTCCTTGATCACTTAAGCAGGGACGGTATTGTGGTTCTTTCAACACACCATGATTTAGAAATCAAAAATATGAAGCGCATTTCATTAATTTCTCCTCGTCAGGCGTGCTGATAATGAATACAGGCTTTATGGTAATTTTTCGACGTGACTTGCTAGTAGCAATACGCCATCGAGGCGATCTTGCTAATCCCATAATTTTCTTTTTTATAGTTATAGTTTTAATTCCTCTTGGGTTGACGCCAGAGTCAAGCAAGCTTAGTGAAGTTGCTCCAGGTATTCTTTGGGTGATGGCTTTATTAGCATCGCTTTTATCGTTAGATAGCTTGTTTCAGAATGACTACGATGATGGAACTCTTGAGCAAATTATTATTCTGCCCCAGCCTTTATACTTTATGGTGTTAGCGAAAATAATTGTTCATTGGCTTGTCACTGGTTTGCCCTTGTCACTTTTAGCGCCTATTTTAGGCATGATGTTATCATTACCGGATGCGGGTTATCTGGTCTTAGTGCTGAGTCTTTTGATGGGAACTGCAATCTTAAGTTTGCTTGGAGCTGTTGGGGCTGCTTTAACGCTACCCCTAGGAAAAGGGGGGCTTTTGCTACCCTTAATCGTCATGCCTTTTTATATGCCAGTATTAATTTTTGGGGCTAATTCAGTTCAACTTGCAATTGATGGGTTTTCTGTAACAGGTCCGTTAGCGATGATAGGATCATTATTAGCTTTGTCGTTAATAGTTGTGCCTTACGTAACTGCAGGTGCGTTGCGATTAAGTATTCAGGGGTGATTTTAAATGTTAAATAAAAAAGGCTAAGCGCAGATATGTGGCAGTGGTTTCATCGACTAGCTTCACCCCGTTGGTTTTATCAGGCTAGCGGTAAATTGTTGCCCTGGATTTCTATGTTGGGGTTATTTTTTATTTCTCTAGGTTTGGTCTGGGGTCTCGGTTTCGCGCCTCAGGATGCCAAGCAGGGGAATAGTTTCCGTATTATTTATATTCATGTTCCATCATCTTTCCTCGCTTTGGTTGGCTACTACATAATGGCAGTTGCAGGAGCAGTTGCCATTATATGGAAAATAAAACTTGCAGATATAGTTATGAAGGCAGCCGCCCCAATTGGCGCAGCTTTTACTTTTGTAGCCCTTTTGACGGGTGCCATTTGGGGAAAACCCACTTGGGGAGCCTACTGGATATGGGATGCACGAATTACATCTATGTTGATTCTATTTTTTCTATATCTCGGAGTGATTATTCTTCAGAGGTCCTATGAGAATAAAGGATTATCCAGCAAAGCAGCAGCTTTACTGGCTTTAGTGGGGACAGTTAATATTCCTATTATTTATAAGTCAGTAGATTGGTGGTACACGTTGCATCAGCCCGCTACTATTAAGTTTACTGAAGCACCCTCTATGCACCCTGATATGTTCCAGCCCCTATTGGTCATGATTGTTGGATTTTATTTTCTTTATGCGATAGCCCTAGTTGCCAGTATTCGTGTTGAGATACTCCATAGAGAGCGTCGTACTAAATGGGTCCAAGATCTTGTGTTCACAAATAAGAATAATGATTTTTAATCTAGCTATGTGTAAGATTTAACCTTATTGAATCTCGGTTTATAGGCGATAATAATGTTTCAGTTCGAGAATTTTAATGCTTTCTTGTATATGGGTGGCCATGGCTACTATGTATGGGTTGCTTATTTTGCATCACTGGGTGTCCTAGCTTTTTTGTTAATCGCTCCCTTTTTTCGCAGAAAGAATATAATTAAAGAGATGAAGAAACAGCGTTATTATGATTCCACTGGATATTCGTAGGTATTGATATTTGTTGATTTTTTGGAACAGATAAAAAATCTCTATTTGTCAATTTTACTTTGAGAGAAACCTATGCACCCCTTAAGACGTTATCGTCTCACTATGGTAATTTTTATTGTTGTGATGACTTCTATTGCAGTCGGTTTGATGAGTTTTGCTTTGCGGAAAAATATTAATCTTTTTTATACCCCCTCGAGTGTAGCTCTCGGTGAGGCTCCGATAAACGTAAATATTCGTGTAGGCGGAATGGTTGTAGAGGGAAGTCTGGCTCGAGCCGAAGATTCGTTGCTAAGCATTTTCAAAGTAACAGATGGGGCTTCAGAAGTTAAGGTGCAGTATGAAGGCATCCTTCCTGACATGTTTGCTGAGGGCGGGGGCGCCGTAGCGACAGGAGAGCTTGATGAAAATTTTATCTTTATTGCATCTACAGTTTTGGCCAAACATGATGAAAATTACATGCCTCCAGAAGTGACTTTTGCCATGGATGAAGCTCGCTTGCGCACTAAGAAATTAAATTCTGAGGCTGATAGCCTAAATAATAACTGAGACTCCGCTTGAGCCCTGTCAGCAGATAGGGGTATAGCTATAGGATAAAAATAATGGTAGCTGAATACGGCCATTTTGCATTAATACTTGCGCTAGCTTTAGCTCTCATGCAGGCAATAATTCCACAAATTGGTGCCTTTGTAGGGAATAGCCTATGGATGTCTACCGCCAGACCTCTCGTGACAGCACAAACTCTATTTGCATTGATCAGCTTTGGGTGCCTAATCCTTCTTTTTCTCAATGATGACTTCTCTGTTAGATATGTTGCTGAAAACTCAAATACACTACTACCTGATCGGTATAAGATAAGTGCGGTATGGGGCGCCCATGAGGGTTCATTATTGCTCTGGGTTTTTATACTTGCCCTTTGGAGCTTAGCTGTATCAATTTTTAGCACTAACTTGCCTGCACACTTGGTTGCAAGAGTTTTAGCTGTGATGGGTTTTATTAGTGTGGGTTTCTACCTTTTTTTGTTGTTTACCTCAAACCCATTTGACAGAAGTCTACCATTTTTCCCCGGTGAAGGGTCCGACTTAAACCCTTTACTGCAGGACGTTGGTTTAATATTTCACCCCCCTATGCTTTATATGGGCTATGTTGGACTATCTGTTGCCTTTTCTTTTTCTATTGCTGCGCTGTTATCTGGCGACACTGATTCAGCATGGGCTCGTTGGGTTCGACCCTGGACTCTTGTTTCTTGGATATTTTTGACTCTAGGAATTTCCCTGGGAAGTTGGTGGGCATATTATGAGCTTGGTTGGGGCGGATGGTGGTTTTGGGACCCAGTAGAGAATGCTTCGTTTATGCCATGGCTTGTCTGTACAGCCCTGGTCCACAGCCTTTCTGCAACCGAAAAGCGCGGAGTATTCAGGAGCTGGACATTGCTACTTGCCATTATCGCTTTCTCTCTAAGCCTCCTAGGTACTTTTTTGGTACGCTCCGGAGTGCTGACATCAGTCCATGCTTTTGCTTCGGATCCTACTAGGGGTGTTTTTATTCTCACCTTTCTTGTTATTGTGATTGGGGGTTCGTTGTTGCTTTTTGCCCTTAAGGGGCCGACAAATAAAGGCTCTTTAGGGTTTTCTGATTTATCTAAAGAGATGTTCATACTTATCAACAATCTACTTTTAATGAGCCTAACAGTTGTAATTCTTCTAGGTACATTGTACCCGTTAATTGCAGACGTTTTAGGCTGGGGAAAAATCTCTGTAGGACCCCCTTACTTCAATTTATTCTTTGTGCCCTTAACCTTACTCCTGGCGATTTTAATGCCGATTGGCTCTGTGTTGCGCTGGAAGAGAAGCACTGCAGTCAGTGTGCGCCACTACTTTAATGGCCCCTTGGTGTATTCGATTTTTTTAGGTGGACTATTTCCACTTTTTTATGAAGGTTACGAACTTATTGCTGCTGTAACAGTAATGGTAGCGTTATGGGTTATTTTTATTACACTTAGGGATGTGTGGAGGAAAGCTGCACAAACCTCTAGGTCGGTTCTGCATGGACTCATTCGGTTAAATGCAAGCTATTATGGGATGGTTGTTGCTCATATCGGTGTTGCTATATGCATTATCGGTGTTGGCCTAACAAGCACATATAGTGTACAGCGCGATATTCGCATGGAACCAGGGGATCAGATTAATGTGGCCGGCTACCAGTTTAAATTTGTAACCATAGATCCCGTGAAGGGTCCAAATTATATTGCTGATCAGGCAGAGATAGCTGTCAGTAGAGGTGACTCTGCTGTTGCTATACTTTATCCCCAGAAACGTCGGTATTTAGCCAGCGGTCAAACCATGACAGAGGCGTCGATAGATAGCGGGATACTCCGCGACCTGTACGTAGCCTTGGGAGAACCCCTTAAAGACGGAGCTTGGGCGCTCCGCGTGTATGTGAAACCTTTTGTAATATGGATATGGCTTGGTAGTGCTTTTATCGCTTTGGGCGCATTGATAGCATTGCTGGATCGGCGCTACAGGAGTAGCCGAACAAAGGTTGCCCATACATAACATTACAGTAAATAATATGCTTTGGCAGGAGTCACACAAAATGATAAAACTAATATGGTGCAGTTAGTGTATAGGCTGAAACTTTTCCTACCCTTACTGGTCTTCATTATAGTTGCTATATTCCTAGTGGTTGCGTTGGGTCGTAATCCCAATGCTATGCCTTCTGCATTGCTAGATCGTCCTGTTCCTGAATTCTCTCTACGTGTTTTGGGTGATGAGGATCGATATGTAGGTCAGGAAATTTTTTTAGGCGAACCGTCATTACTGAATGTATGGGCTACTTGGTGTTTTTCATGCAGAATTGAGCACTCGTACTTACTCAAACTTTCTTCGCAAGGAGTCCGTATTATTGGTCTAAACTATAAAGATAATGGGAAAAAAGCTAAAGACTGGTTGCTTGAAATGAAAGACCCTTATGCTTTAAGTGTTATTGATAATATTGGTAGATTTGCTATGGATATAGGCGTCTTTGGTGCTCCTGAGACCTACTTGATAGATGGAATGGGTACAATTAAATACAAGCATGTTGGAGTGATAGATGATCGTGTTTGGTATGACCATCTTCTTCCTGTTTGGGAGAGTATTAAGTAGGCTTATTAAAACAATTGATAAGATTCAATAAGATTTAAAATTCATTATATGTGTATATAAATACGCAAAAAAAGGGGAAACAAATGGCTCACGAGGATTATCAAAAAGGTATGGCCACCCGTCGTCAAGTTATGGGAGATAAATTTGTCGATAAGGCAATGGACTCTGTTACAAGCTTCAGTAAACCTGTGCAGGATTATATCAATGAGAATTGCTGGGGGGCTATTTGGAGCAGAGAAACACTGTCATTAAAAACACGTAGCATTATTACTATAGCAGTATTGGCCGCACTAAAAGCCCCGATGGAGCTTAAAGGCCATATTCGTGGCGCAATTAATAATGGCTGGTCCAAAGAAGAAATACAGGAAATACTGTTACATACAGCACCCTACATTGGAGCTCCTGCCTTGCAAGAAGCATTCCGTGCTGCAGAAAAGGCATTTGAGGAATAAAGCGCAAAACGTTACATGC
>JBLIIR010000012.1:0-28068 GCA_047635255.1 Porticoccus sp.
TGATTGAGTGTATTTGGAGGAATCTGCATCGTAGGCAGCCATATCTTTACGCATTATATCTGCTGTATATTTTGCAATATCCAGACCAGTTTTGAATTCGTTTTGGGCGCGCATCCTAGCAACTGACTCCGGATTAATTGCATTCCATCCACTTCCATTGCTTTTCTGTAACGATTCAACAGCATCAATATTTTTAGTGTAGTTCGACATTTAGGATCCTCAGTCTTAGAAAAATTAGAATTATAGTTAATATTACTGAAATTATACCGATCTACCCATTATTTACATAATATATGATAATTATTACCAGTATTTTTCACATGAATGTTTATGTGTGGCAATAAGACTATTATTTATGTATTCTATACACATAACATTAAGTATTTATTAAATGAATATACATCAACATTATGGTATGAATACATATGACTATGCGTAATATAGATTTAAATCTATTAGTTTTTCTGGATGTGCTCCTTAAAGAAAGAAATGTAACCCGAGCGGCAGAAAGCTTAGGTATCAGCCAACCGGCTATGAGTAATGGACTTAGGCGTTTACGCGACCTGTTTGGTGATCCTTTGTTGGTGAGAACAAGTGATGGTATGAAACCAACAGAAAGAGCAGAGATGCTACAGCCAATGGTACGAGACGTTCTTGCTTCTGTTGAGAAAGCTGTAGAGCCAAGCCAGGAGTTTGATGCAGCCGCAGCTGACAGAGTCTTCAGGATCTCTGTTAGCGACTACACTGAGTCTACCTTGTTACCCCATTTGATGCGAAGACTTCGCTCGGAGGCCCCGAATATTACTCTAGATGTATTGACGCCGAGCGATATCAGCTATCAGGATGTAGAGCAGGGGACAGTTGATCTTGTTATCAATAGATTTGATGTTTTGCCGCAATCTTTTCATCAGATGACGGTATGGCGAGATACTTTTTCATGCCTCTTGAGCCATCACAATCCAATAGTAAATAATTTTAATCTGGATTCTTATTTGGATTCTGGGCATGTCTGGGTAAACAAAACAGGTATGGGTGTCGGTGTGGGCATGGAGCCGGGTGCCACAAAAACTCTTGGGTGGGTCGATGAGGCTCTCTTCAAAATAGGAAAACAAAGACGAATACGAGTATTTACAAGACACTATCAAGCTGCAATGCGTTTAGCAGAGCTGCGTGATCTTATTGTGACTCTTCCTACAAAAGCCGCCAAACTGCTTGCAGATAACCCGAATGTCGTAATTTTTGATCCACCTTTCTCGATTCCTGAGATAGAGTTAAAAATGGCTTGGAGTCCTCTAGTGCAGCATAATCCAGCGCATCAGTGGATACGCCGATTGATTGCTGATGTTGCAAAAAAACTAGATTAATTTTTATATTGCTACATAAGGCGTCATATAATAAGGCGTCATATAGTTTATTCGCATAAAAAATAACGGAAATAAAGTTAGTTAAATTGATTAATGCTTAAAAATTTCCATACAATTAGATTTTTATTCAATTCTTACTTATAGGATCAATGATGGCAGAGCGTATTAAGGTGGCTGGCTTGCAGGTCGACAATTCAATTTACAGTTTGGTGAACAACGATATTATTCCCGGAACATCTTTAGATATAGGTGCTTTCTGGGAATCTTTCGCTGACATTGTTAGCAGGTTTTCTCCATTAAATAAGCGCTTATTGGTTAGGCGTGATTTATTGCAACAGGAAATAGATTGCTGGCATCAGAAAAATTTTGATCAGTTTTTTAATTTTTCTTCCTATAAGAAATTTCTGCAGGAGATCGGCTATTTGGTTCCGGTCGGTCCCGATTTTAATATAAACACAAAGGGTGTGGATCCAGAAATTACCTCTCAAGCGGGACCTCAGTTAGTTGTACCTGTAATGAATGCTCGTTTTGCACTAAATGCTGCTAATGCGCGATGGGGCAGTTTGTATGATTCACTCTATGGCACCAATGTAATCGCAGAAGAAAATCATGCGCAGAAAACGAAACAATATAATCCCGAGCGAGGCGCTAAGGTGGTTCAGTATGGGAAGGAATTTCTTGATAAATCTATCCCTCTAGCCGGAGGCTCGCACATTAATGTTACAAAATATTTTATTCATGATGGTGTGCTTCGGGTGGAGCTAGAAGATGGCATGGTTGCTAGTCTTTTGGATCCTGCTCAATTTTGTGGCTATGCCGGAGAATCAGAATTACCAGAAATTTTACTTTTTAAAAACAATGGGTTGCATTTTGAAATTCAAGTTGATAGTACCACAGAAATAGGTAGGTCTGATCCTGCTGGAGTTAAGGATATTCTAATGGAAGCAGCCTTAACGACAATTATGGATTGCGAAGATTCAGTTGCAGCAGTTGATGCTGAAGACAAGGCTTTGGTTTATCGTAACTGGTTAGGGTTAATGAAGGGCGATCTAGAGGAAACCCTCACAAAAAATGGAGAGATTCTGATTAGAAGGATGAATCCTGACCGTGTATACAAGCAATGTAACGGCGAATCCCTCATTCTTCCTGGACGCAGTCTGCTTTTTGTGCGCAATGTTGGTCATTTGATGACCAGTCCTGCTATTTTGGACTCAAAAGGTAATGAGGTTCCTGAAGGGATCATGGATGCCGTTATAACCAGCTTGATAGGCATGCATGATATCCAGGGAAAGGGGGCACTTTGCAACAGCAAAACAGGTAGTATTTACATTGTTAAGCCTAAAATGCATGGTCCTGAAGAGGTAGCCTTTACAAATGATCTCTTTGATGCGGTTGAAGATGCTTTAAGTCTTGATCGTAATACAGTGAAGGTTGGGATTATGGACGAAGAACGGCGAACCTCTGTTAATTTAAAGGAATGTATTCGTGCTGTTCGAGACCGCGTCGTGTTTATTAACACAGGATTTTTAGATAGAACCGGTGATGAAATCCATACAAGTATGGAGGCGGGCGCCTTTGCCCCAAAAGGACAGCTTAAAGCTATGCCGTGGATATCAGCTTATGAAGACCAAAATGTTGATGTAGGTTTAGCCTGCGGTCTTGCGGGTAAAGCGCAAATAGGTAAAGGGATGTGGGCGGTTCCAGAAAATATGGCTGACATGATGGAGCAAAAAATCAATCATCCTTTGGCGGGGGCAAACACAGCCTGGGTTCCTTCTCCTACAGCAGCGGTCTTACATGCTGTGCATTATCACGATGTAGATGTTTTTGCTCAACAAAAGATTTTGTCTGAGCGCCTAGCTGCTAATATTGATGATATTTTGACAATACCCTTGCTCGAGGAAGAGCTGTCTTCAGATAAAATTGAGAAAGAGTTGGAGAATAATGCTCAGGGAATATTAGGGTATGTTGTTCGCTGGATAGATCAAGGTGTGGGTTGTTCAAAAGTGCCAGATATTAATAATGTTGGATTGATGGAAGACAGGGCTACACTTCGCATATCAAGTCAGCACATAGCAAATTGGATCAGACATGGAATAACTACCGAACCTCAAGTCCTAGAGATTATGAAGCGCATGGCTCAAGTGGTCGACCAGCAGAATGCTAGTGATCCTTTGTATCAAAAAATGTCACCAGGATTTGAGCAAAACGCAGCTTTTTCTGCAGCCTATGATCTTGTCGTTAAAGGGGCCAAGCAACCAAGCGGTTATACCGAACCTCTTTTGCATGCATACCGAAAAAAATCAAAGAGCCTTAGTTTGGCAAGTATATCGACAGCCGAGCTAGAGCAGTAACTGACCTGTTTGCGGATAATGTGGTTTTACTGCCAGTTGAGACTGCTAGGCCATATTGCCTGTTATATCTTTCGTTCGCCGTTAATATAGTGTGTTTTTCCTATTTGCGCGATACGTCGCTCATCTAGAGCTTCTGATAAGTCAGGATATTTTGGTAGCGTCATGTATCTTGCAAACCATTCATTGAGTAAGTCATCATTCTCAATAAGGTTATTTAGCATCAATTTAGCTTGCTGAATAAACATTGGATCTATCGTAGTTTTTGCCATGGCCATGGTGAGCGGCGGGTCTTTGTAGTGACTTGAGTGATTTTGCGTCATGAGCATGTTGGTTAGATCGCCCAGCATGTCTGTCAGAGATGGTGATCTAAATCCGATTGAGTATGTGAGACAATCATTGCATGCCGTTCCCCAATGTGCCAATTTTGGTGGCACATAAAGTATATCCCCAGGGCCCAAAAGCCACTCTTGTGTTACTTGAAAGTCACTGAGTATGCGCAGAGTTGTGTCTGGTAATATTGGAGTTGTAGAATCGCAGGTTTGGCCTAGCTGCCACTTTCGTTGCCCTAGGCCTTGTAGTAAAAAGACATCATAATAGTCAAAATGGGGGCCAACACTTCCTCCTCTTGGAGCGTAACTCACCATAATATCGTCTAGGCGCCAAGGAGGAAGAAAGTAAAATTGGTCTGTTAGTTTTTTGACTTCTGGGATCCATAGATCTACAGCCTGAACTAATAACGTCCAGTATTTTTCTGGTAGATTCTGAAAAGTGGACTGATCGAAGGGCCCGAATTCTAGGCTCCAGGGTTTTGAACGCCCTTGCTCAAAAACAAGCCTTGATTCAATATCTTCATCGAGCGATAGGCCTGCTAGCTCATCCTTAGATAGCGGAGATTCAAAATTTGGCAAAGCATTTCGTATCAGTAGAGGTTTTTTTTGCCAATACTCCGATAGGAATTGATCAGCAGAGATTCCGCCTAATACAGATGGAAAGTCTTCCATTAAAAAAGATCCTATAGTAAAAAAGAATAATATTTATGAACTTAAAGGACCCATCTAGATAGCTTTAGCTTGTTTGGCAGCATTACCGGTATACGTAGCTGGAGTGAGCTTTCTGAGCTCTATTTTGGCTTCGTCAGGTATTTCCAGAGTTTCAATAAAATTTAACAATGTCGTTTTGGTGATACCTTTTCCTCTGGTAAGAGCTTTAAGTTTTTCGTACGGCTCTGGAATGTTATAACGACGCATTACAGTTTGAACTGGTTCAGCTAAAATCTCCCATGTATTATTTAAATCTTCAGCTAAGCGCTCGTCATTAATAGCTAGCTTGCTTATACCCTTGAGGGCAGCCTGGTAGGCTATCAGGCTGTATCCAAACCCCACCCCCATATTGCGAAGGACTGTAGAGTCAGTTAGATCTCTCTGCCAGCGCGAAACAGGTAGTTTTTGAGATAAATGCGCAAATAGTGCATTGGCTAAACCGAGATTTCCTTCAGAGTTTTCGAAATCTATTGGATTCACCTTATGCGGCATTGTGGATGACCCTATTTCCCCGGCCACTGTTTTTTGTTTAAAGTAGCCTATTGAGATATAACCCCACATATCACGATTGAAATCTATTAAAATGTTGTTAAATCTGGCAACCGCATCGAATAATTCAGCTATATAATCATGAGGTTCAATTTGAGTAGTATAGGGATTCCAGCTTAAATTTAGACTCACAACAAACTCTTCAGCAATGGCAGCCCAGTTGATATTAGGATATGCCAGAAAATGAGCATTGTAGTTTCCGACAGCCCCGTTAATTTTTCCTAGTAGCGCTACTTTCTTAATCTGCTCTATCTGGCGTTTTAGGCGATAAGCAACATTAGCAAATTCTTTGCCTACTGTTGTCGGTGAGGCTGTCTGACCATGTGTACGAGAAAGCATTGGAACATCTGCATATGTTCTTGCCATTTGGGACATCCTGGAAACTACTTCTTCAGCATTTGGTAATAAAAAATTATCTTTTCCTTCTTTTAGCATCAACGCATAAGAAAGATTATTTATATCCTCAGAAGTGCAAGCAAAGTGAACGAACTCAGATATTCTTGCCAACTCTAGGTTTTCTGAAATACGTTCTTTTATAAAGTATTCTACTGCTTTGACGTCATGATTTGTGGTGGTCTCTATTTCCTTGATGCGCAAGGCATCTTGTTCGTTAAAATTAGAGGCTAGGGCATCAAGCGTCTTTTTAGCGCTATCACTTAATGTTGAAATTTCTTTTATTTTTGGGTGGTCAGCCAGTTTTTTGAGCCAACACACCTCTACATAAACACGGTATTTTATTAAGGCAAATTCACTAAAAGCAGAGCGAAGGCCTTCGGTTTTTCTAGCATAGCGGCCGTCAATTGGCGAAATCGCTGTTAAACTGGAAAGATTCATGGTTAGGTCCGGTAAGGCTTTTTAGGGGCCTTATTATGCTAGATCAATTTAAAGAATTTAAATCTTACAATAATTCTCATATCATTGCAGAAGAAAGTGCATTGTGGCCTTAAACTTGATTCTAGGAATTGTTGTTATTTGGCAGCCTTCATGCATCATTTCCATGTTAGCTCATGTTTAAAGCCTTTGTTTGGCTTAAAATATATCTTTTGTTAAAGATTATATGGCGTCCTCGCCCTCCAAGCTGATGAAAAAGCATTGCTGATCGAATAGCCGAAAATAATAAGCATCTGACACGCTCAACGATACCTTTTTGCCCTAAGTGATCAATACACCCGTGTACAGTTATTCGGTACTTTAAGGCACCAAAACTATCTTGATAAATTTGAGCAATATTGGATATAACATTAGAATGTGTGGCAGAAAAATATTCTGCTTGGGTTATGCACTTATCTAACCTTTGTCTGACCATAAGAGACATCGCTTCATTGCTCCGAAGTTTTTTTGCTAAATATATTGTGCCAATGGCGTATCGAAGTGTTTCAGAAGCCTTTATATCAAGACTCGAATTTAAGAAGTCCTGCATAGATTCAATGCCAATATTTAAGTTATCAGAGGATCGAAACATAGCGAGTGTATCTCTAGAGTCCTTGTGAAGCAGGCTCTCTACACTTATTTTTAGCTCTTTTTCGGATACTAGCCCATGTTTCGATAGCTGCTCGACGAGATGGCATGACTGAAAAATGCCAGATAAAGCTAGCAATTGGTCTTTGGTGGGTTTATTGAATATCACTATGTATTGTCAGCTTCTATAGATTGTTAATTAATTATCATTTTTTCAGATTTATTCAATGACACCTCCGCCAAGACATATACTGTCTCGGTAAAGTACCACCGATTGGCCTGGCGTCAAGGATCTCTGAGGGGTATTGAATTTCATTAAATAGCCATCTTCAGTTTTTATTACCTGGCATGGTTGGTCATCTTGGCGATATCGAGTCTTTGCTTGACACGAAAACTCTATGTTTTCATTTTTGATTATTTCCTCAGGTAATCCGTTAATCCAGTGTAATTCAGATACTTTTAGGCTGTCAGAGAAAAGCAACGGATGGTTTTCCCCTTGAACTGCAATAAGAGTATTGCGCGACAAGTCTTTTCCAGACACGTACCAAGGATTGTTGTCTGAAGTTTTCAGTCCACCAATACCTAGGCCTTGCCTTTGCCCTAATGTGTAGTACATCAAACCGGAATGCTGGCCAATAATATCTCCATCGGACGATTCAATATTACCTGGCTGTCCGGGTAGATATTGCTCAAGGAAATCCTTAAATCTTCTTTCACCAATAAAACAAATCCCAGTTGAATCTTTTTTCTTTGCTGTCGTGAGACCGTACTCTTCGGCCATTCTTCTAACCTCAGTCTTTTTCATTTCTCCAATAGGAAATAGAGCTCGAGAGAATGCGGCCTCATCCACAGCATGCAAAAAATAACTCTGATCTTTGCTGCCATCGATTCCCTTCAAAAGATAGGTGTGCCCATTTCTTGTTGACGTTCGCGCATAATGTCCTGTGGCTATATAGTCACCGCCCAATATCTCAGCATAATCAAGAAACACTTTAAATTTAATTTCTTTGTTGCATAAAATATCAGGATTTGGCGTCCTGCCGCTTTTGTATTCTTGTAAAAAAATTTCAAATACATCATCCCAGTATTCAGATGCAAAATTTACACTATGAAGAGGGATTTCTAGCATATCTGCTACAGATTGCGCATCAGACATATCTTGTTGAGCAGTACAATATTCAGTTCCGTCATCTTCATCCCAGTTCTTCATGAACAGGCCTTCTACAACATAGCCTTGTTGCTTGAGTAG
The DNA here is from genome assembly GCA_047635255.1 of Porticoccus sp. Lineage (GTDB taxonomy): Bacteria > Pseudomonadota > Gammaproteobacteria > Pseudomonadales > Porticoccaceae > Porticoccus. Next base: position 8,015 of record JBLIIR010000012.1, read on the forward strand.
TAGCGCTGTGACAGAAGAATCGACGCCACCAGACATTCCGACGATCACTTTCGCTTTTTCAGCCTGAGTGCTGAGAGTAGTTTTTTTCTTAAAGGTAGGCATAAGCTTGATGATTCTACCGGTGGGTTAGCAGTAAATCCAATTAATATGCTCTGATGGCTTCATATTTCTTCTGATGACGTCCGGACTCTATGGGTATTCATTATGCGTGAGGTAGATGTATTTTTTGGCAACAATATTCGCCAGGAAGCATATCCGCCAGTTGCCATGACCCAATTGCATTACGAATTAGCCGGAGGGTGGGAAAGCCTACGGATGCAGTCATTCTTCTGATTTGTCGATTCCTGCCTTCTTTGATACGAAGTTCTATCCAGCTAGTTGTTAGGCTTGGCCTATTTCTAATAGCCGGTGTTCTTGGCCAAATTATGGGCTCATTTATTATTTTTATTTTTGCTGGACGTGTCATTCCGTCATTAAGCATAACCCCTGCTTCTAGTATTTTAGTTGCGGCTAGGGTGATTGTGCCCTCAATCTGTACCAGATAGGTTTTTTCCATTTTGTATTTTGGATTTGAAATACGCGCCGTTAAGGGCCCGCTACTTGAAAGCAATAAAAGACCTTCAGAGTCACGATCAAGCCTACCCATTGGATATACACTAGGAATATCTATGTAGTTTTTAAGCCCCGGATGTCCGTCGCTCTCAGAAAATTGACTTAAAACTCCATATGGCTTATTGAAAAGTATAAGATCGATCATATTTTTATCCATAAAACATTGAAAAAATTATCTTTTTCAATAAGCCAGTATCTTCATCAGGTGGTTTGCATTTTTTACATAAGAATAAGGCAATATCATCTTGATAAAATTAGGTAATCTTGGCTATAACTTGATTATTTATTAAAAGGTAATATATTTAAAATTCAATAGCACCTGACTTGAAATTTACTAACTACGACCCAATATAAACGAAACAGTATTTTTGTACAGAGCGGAACTTAGATTGATTATTTTGACCTGTTATGACTAAATACAAGGCATATGGAATTGAAATAAAGCCTGCGTGGATGCCACCATTAAGGTGAATCAAAAGTAACATTAAAATTTTTTACGCATATGAATAATTTTTTTATGACAAAGCTTGGTTCTGATAATCAGGATTCGGAGTGGGGTGGCGATAGCGCTGTTGCCCTTGAAGAGTCAAAACCAAAGTTAAAAAAACCACCTCTCTACAGGGTGGTCATATTCAATGACGACTATACTCCGATGGAGTTTGTTGTATCCCTTTTGGGATCGATCTTTGGTATGGGCTACGAGGACGCGACAAGGGTGATGCTAAAGGTGCACACTGAAGGTAAGGCAGTTTGTGCTACATATATCCGCGATATAGCTGAAACAAAAGCCCAACAGACCAGAGAGCATGCTCGAGCCCACGAACACCCACTACGCTGCGAAATAGAACCAATAGATGATGAACCTAACTAAAGATAAAAGATAAAAGATAAAAGACAGGGGTTTTTATGCTAAGTAAAGAGTTAGAGCTAACACTGAATAATGCTTTTAGGTGTGCAACAGAAAAATGTCATGAGCTTATGACCGTTGAGCATTTATTTTTGGCTTTACTTGAAAATGAATCAGCAGCTGGCGTTTTAAAATCCTGTGGTGCTGATATAGCAGTGTTAAAAAGAGATCTTGAGGAATTTATCGACTCCACGCCATTAATATCTTCAGATAATGAAGATCAGTCTGTTCGCCCAACATTGGGGTTCCAGCGTGTATTACAGCGTGCTGTTTTTCATGTTCAGTCATCAGGCAATAAGGAGGTAGATGGATGCAATGTTCTCGTAGCTATTTTTAGTGAACAGGAAAGCCAATCAGTCTATTTTTTACATGCGCAAAATATAACTAGAATTGATGTAGTTAACGTCATATCCCATGGAGTTCCCGGCCATGCGGACCAATCTGAAGATTTTCTTGATGACACTGATGTGGGTGATAATCTTCAACCTGAAAGTACGAAAAAAGCCAGCCTCTTGGACCAGTTTACGACCAATCTGAACATCCAGGCCGAGCAAGGAAACATAGATCCTCTTATAGGTCGAGATCACGAAGTTGAGCGAGTCTCGCAAATCCTAGCCCGTCGTCGTAAAAATAATCCATTATTAGTGGGTGAGGCAGGGGTTGGAAAAACAGCCATTGCTGAAGGCTTAGCCAAAATGATCGTAGATGGCACTATCGCTGATGTTCTTGCTAATTCGGTTGTGTATTCTTTAGACCTAGGAGACTTGCTTGCAGGCACTAAATATCGTGGAGATTTCGAGAAACGCTTTAAAGGTGTTCTTTCTGAACTAAAGGAAAAGAAAGGCGCAATTCTCTTTATTGATGAAATTCACACTATTATTGGAGCTGGTGCAGCTTCTGGGGGGGTCATGGATGCCTCCAATTTATTAAAACCTATACTCACATCAGGCCAAATACGCTGCATAGGATCCACAACCTATCAGGAGTATAGGGGGGTTTTCGAAAAGGACAGAGCTCTGTCCAGGCGTTTTCAAAAAATAGATGTTCCGGAGCCTACTGTTGAAGAAACTATAGATATCCTCAAAGGACTGAAGTCAAAATTTGAAGATCATCATCAGTTGCGATTTTCCCAGGCTGCACTCAAGACCGCTGCAATACTTTCTTCGCGTCATATAACGGATAGATATTTGCCAGATAAAGCTATTGATGTGATAGATGAAGCCGGTGCTTATCAGCAGTTATTGCCCTCATCAAAACGAAAAAAATTGATCAATGTTGCAGACATCGAAATGATCGTTTCGAAAATTGCAAGAATACCAGCTAAAAGCATATCTTCCTCGGATAAGTTGCAATTGAGAAATCTTGAGGAAAATTTAAAAATGGTTGTCTTTGGGCAAAATGAGGCAATTTCGGCTTTAACTACCGTCATCAAACTATCCCGTGCCGGTCTCAGGGATGAAGGGAAACCTATTGGATCGTTCTTGTTTTCTGGTCCTACAGGGGTCGGTAAGACAGAGCTATCTAAGCAGTTATCTGAAATTATGGGCATTGAGTTACTCAGATTTGATATGTCTGAATATATGGAGCGCCATACTGTGTCGAGGTTGATTGGTGCTCCCCCAGGCTATGTAGGATTCGATCAAGGAGGCCTGCTGACAGATGCTGTCACTCAGAATCCCTATGCAGTGATATTGCTCGATGAGATAGAAAAAGCTCACCCTGAAGTGTTTAACTTGCTTCTTCAGGTAATGGATCACGGAACTCTAACAGATAACAATGGACGTAAAGCTGATTTCAGGAATGTTATATTAATTATGACTACCAATGCTGGCTCGCAAGAGATGAGCCGGGCCTCTATGGGCTTCACGAACCAAGACCACAAAACTGATGGCATGGAGGCCTTGAAAAATGTATTTACCCCTGAGTTCCGTAATCGCTTAGACAGTATTATTCAATTCCGTCCATTGGATATTGATGTCATAAATACAGTGGTAGATAAGTTTTTATGTCAACTACAGCAACAGTTAGATGATAAGCGTGTTGTATTAGATATAGACGGAAGCGCTAGAAAATGGCTTGCAGTCAATGGTTATGATGAAAAAATGGGCGCGCGTCCTATGCAAAGGCTGATCCTTGAGAAAATTAAAAAACCACTTGCCGAACAGATTTTGTTTGGAGATCTTGTTGGCGGGGGCGTGGTGAAAATTACTGTTGAGAACGATGAAATTAGTGTCAGTATTGAATCAGCATCAGAAGCATTAGCCACATAAATAAAGATAACACCCGTTTGTGTTGTTATCTTGCCCTATAAGTTATACGACCTTTTGATAAATCATAGGGTGTTAGCTCGACTTTCACCTTGTCTCCAGTGAGTATGCGAATGTAATTTTTGCGCATTTTTCCAGATATATGTGCAAGGACCACATGGCCATTTTCAAGCTTTACTCGGAAGGTTGTATTAGGAAGCGTATCTATCACTTCTCCCTCCATCTCTATTTGCTCTTCTTTTGACATAATTTATGCTATCTCCAATCTCACAAACGAGCCGCATTCTGCCTGAAAAAATTACAAAGTCAAACAAGCGGAGTCCATTGGCGGTCCTTAAGTATTTCTAGAGGTCGATAATTAGACTTATACGCCATTTTAGGGCTATCTTTAATCCAGTAGCCCAAATAAAGATAGGACAGCTCCATCTCTCTTGCCAGTATAATTTCGGATAAAATAGTAAAAGTCCCCAGACTTTTCTGTTTGTGCTGAGGCTCTGTGGAGTAATAGGTGTAAATTGCAGATAAGCCATCCTCTAGGATATCGACAACTCCTGCAGCGATTAACTCACCACCACACCTAATCTCTATTATCCTGCTGTATTCTCGTAGATTGCCTATAAAATCCCTAAACTGATTCAGGTTAGGCGGGAACATGTCTCCATCTGCATGCCTTGTGTTTATGTATCGTTTGTATAGAGGATAATGCTCCTGCTCATCAATTTGCGTTGATACCCGAACGGTTAAATCCTTATTACGAGAACTACAGCGCTGTTGTTGACGGCTGGGTTTGAATTTTTTGACCACTAGTCTTGCAGATATACAGGCATTACATGTTTGGCATCTTGGTGCATAAAAATATTGACCGCTTCGACGAAACCCCATGTCTGAAAGTTGAGAATAAAACTGTGGATTTACTTCGATGTGTGAGTTTACTTCTAGATTCGGGTCGGCAGAAGCAACAAATGCAGTTGTTGCTTCATTGCCCGGCAGATAGCTACATGGGTGTGGGTCAGTCAAGAATAACCTTATTCTTCGTATATCTGGTGTTATATCGCGCGACATAATAATGTTTCAATCACAGTTAAAATTTTCAAGTACGGTCTGGGTCAATCATACACTGCCATTGGCTAGGCCAAAAGCTCGGATTGTTTCGTAAAATTTCTAATTTTGAGAGAAATTCTTTTCGTGGTAGCTCTACACTGCCCATAGATGTCAAATGATCGTTGGGTATCTGGCAGTCAATCAGTCCATCTTTTGTATATTTTTGCATTAAAAGAGCAAGCTGAACCAGAGCTATTTTTGATGCATTTGGCTTTAAGCTGAACATTGATTCGCCACAAAATACATCACCTACAAGCACACCATACAGGCCACCAACTAGATCGTTGTCTAGCCAAATTTCAAGTGAATGAGCAAAACCCAATAAATGTAAATCTAAATAGGATTTTTGCATATCGGTATTTATCCATGTGCCATCACCACTATTTCTTCGCGACGTAGCGCAATGACTCACAACAGATTGAAATGCACTATTGATTCGTACTTCCCAGGAATAATGTCTGATAATTTTTTTTAGAGAACGAGAGATTTTTATGTCTTGCGGATAAATAACTGATCTTGGGTTTGGTGACCACCATAGAATTGGTCGACTTTCTTCATACCAGGGAAATATTCCTTGCTGGTATGCCTTAAGCAGGGTTTCTGGTTTAAGGTCGCCACTGAAGGCTAGAAGACCATTAGGTTCTTCTAGCGCAGTTTCCGGATCAGGAAAGTTTAGATTACAGGAATCAAGGCAGGCAAGGGATGACAGCAATCTAGTTACGCCAAGTCGTCAAGGTATTTTTCTGCATCTAATGCTGCCATGCAGCCAGATCCAGCAGAAGTTATTGCTTGGCGGTATACGTGGTCAGCTACGTCTCCGGCTGCAAAGACACCCGGGATACTAACAGCTGTGGCATTCCCTTCTAATCCGCCTTGAACAATAATATACCCATCCCTCATTTCTAATTGGTCCTTAAAAATGTCCGTATTTGGCTTATGCCCAATAGCTATAAATACTCCACTCACTTCAATGTCTAGGTCTGTTTCTTTTAGTGTACTCTGTAATGCCAGTGACGTTACACCTGCGTCGTCACCTTTTATTTCGTTTAGCTTATAATTCCACAGTATATTGATGTTGCCATTCTTGGACCGCTCTAAAAGTTTATCACGTAGTATTTTTTCTGACTTTAACGTGTCTCTGCGATGAATCAATGTGACCTCGCTGCAAATATTAGAGAGATAAAGGGCTTCTTCGACTGCAGTATTTCCACCACCGATAACAGCTACTTTTTTTCCTCTGTAGAAAAATCCGTCGCAAGTAGCGCATGCGCTGACACCCCTGCCCATAAAAGCTTCTTCAGATGGGAGTCCTAGATATTGAGCAGAGGCCCCGGTGCATATTATTAATGAATCGCAGCTGTAGTTGCTACTTCCTTTTAGCCGAAAAGGTTTTTTGCTTAAGTCAAGACTGTCTATATGATCAAAAATAATTTTTGTATCAAAACGCTCGGCATGTTCCTGCATTCGCAACATAAGGTCTGGACCCTGAAGGTCATGAGGATCACCCGGCCAATTATCAACATCTGTGGTGGTGGTTAATTGCCCGCCTTGTTGTATTCCGGTGATGATGACTGGATTGAGGTTTGCTCGTGCTGCATAAATTGCCGCAGTATAACCAGCAGGCCCAGACCCAAGAATAATTAATTTATGGTGTTGAATTTCTGACATAAAAAACTTCCAAAGATAAGTGAATATAATAATGAATATGCATTAATAGGAAAAGTAAGATTTTATTATCGCGCCTATTTGTCAAACTTATAACATAATCTTATGAGATTGGTCTCTAGTATTTACAACCACTGCGTTTACAATAGCCTTATAAATAGTTAAGTAGGATGGCAGCTTTGAATAAAGAAAAACAACCTAATAAGCCCTCATTGGCTAATAACGAACAGTTGCAGCCGTCAAAAATTAAGCTTATCTTGAAAGAGGGGGCTCTTATTGGCTGGCTCTTTGTATGCATATATTTATTGATTGCGCTAGCAACCCATTCTTCTGAAGATCCTGGTTGGTCGCATGCCGGTAATGCTGGATATGTGTTGAATGCTGGCGGATCGTTAGGTGCTTGGCTATCAGATGTGTTTTTTTCCTTGCTTGGCTGTGTAGCTTACCTGCTACCTATGCTGCTTGCATTAAGAGCATGGAATGTATTTAGAACCCACCGTGATAATAAGTCTGGATTTGATAGCCTCGTGTTCATCCTTCGTATTTTAGGGCTTACGATGGTTTTGGTCAGCGCAACAGCGTTAACTGCTCTCCATTATGGCAGCATGGAAACCTCATTGCCTTTCGGTGTTGGTGGTATTCTTGGTTCATCAATAGAAGTGGCGGCAATGGCTGCCTTTAATAATATAGGCAGCACCCTTATTTTAGTGGCTATTTTCTTGTTTGGGATGACAGTTTTCACTGATATATCTTGGCTTGCTCTAATCGAGTGGATTGCTAACGGAGTATTAAGGCTCAGTGAATATGCAAGTCGTCGTATGGCCGCACTCAAAGCAAAAAGAAGCGAAAGGATGCAAGCGATGCTGGCACAACAGCATCGCAAAGAGGTCAAAGAAACTCAAGCGGAAAGAGATATAACTAGACAGCCTTTAAATATTCAGCAGCCATCCAGGAAATCCGCATCTAGCAGTCGTGTAGAAAAAGAAAAACAGACATCTTTTTTTATAGATAAAAATCTAGCGACGCTTCCAGCGTTAGGCTTGCTAGATAAGGCTGATAATAATATAGGTAAAGCCTTTTCCAAAGATTCACTTCAAGCCATGTCCAAGCAGCTAGAGCTAAAATTACAGGACTTTGGCATCAGCGCCGAAGTAATAGAAGTGTTGCCTGGACCAGTTGTTACGTGTTTTGAGATACAGCCAGCTGCTGGCATCAAAGCGAGCAGAATAAGCGGTCTTTCTAGAGATCTTGCGAGATCACTTGCAGTTGTTAGCGTCAGGGTGGTAGAAGTGATACCCGGGAAGTCTTATGTCGGCATTGAAATCCCTAACGAACATCGCGAAATGGTGCGTCTTAGTGAGGTTCTTTCTTCCAAGGTTTATGAGCAGGCAAAGTCGCCATTAACTTTAGCTCTCGGTAATGATATTTCTGGCTTACCTGTATGTGCTGACTTGGCAAAAATGCCGCATTTGCTGGTAGCCGGAACTACCGGATCTGGAAAATCTGTTGGCATTAACTCAATGCTATTGAGCTTGCTGTATAAGTCTACCCCAGAAGATGTGAGGCTTATTTTAATTGATCCTAAAATGCTGGAGTTATCTGTTTATGATGGTATTCCTCATTTGCTGACACCGGTCGTCACAGATATGAAGGATGCAGCCAGCAGTTTAAGGTGGTGTGTGGGTGAAATGGAGCGCCGCTATAAGCTAATGTCGGCACTGGGAGTCAGAAACCTTGCTGGCTATAACAAAAAAATTATGGATAGTATTGCCGCAGGCAGCCCTCTTGTTGACCCACTGTGGAAGCCAGATGAATTTTGTAATGAAGATAGCAGCTCGCCTCCTAGTTTAGAGAAATTACCTTGTATAGTGGTTGTGATTGATGAATTTGCTGACATGATGATGATTGTTGGCAAAAAAGTGGAACAGCTCATTGCTCGTATTGCACAAAAAGCTAGAGCGGCAGGCATACATTTAATATTAGCCACCCAGAGACCTTCGGTGGATGTTATTACTGGATTGATCAAGGCGAATGTTCCCAGCCGAATTGCTTTTCAGGTTTCCTCAAAGATTGATTCAAGAACTATTCTTGACCAAAGCGGGGCAGAGTCGCTTTTTTGCCACGGTGACCATCTTTATCTTCCCCCTGGAACCAGTATACCTATTAGGGTTCATGGCGCCTTTGTAGACGATCATGAAGTCCATAAGGTTGTTGCAGATTGGAAGAGCAGGGGTGCTCCAGAGTATCTAGAAGACATAACAAGCGAGGCGATCACTAGTAATATTCCTGTCCCAGGTTATGGTGATGACGGAGGAAATGGCGACCAAGAGTCTGACCCTTTTTATGATGAGGCTGTTGCTTTTGTCATTCAAACACGGAAGGCATCTATTTCTTCCGTCCAAAGAAAACTACGTGTTGGTTATAACAGAGCGGCAAGACTTGTAGAGCAAATGGAAGCATCAGGCGTTGTAAGCGAAATGGGCTCAAATGGTAATAGGGATGTCTTGGCTCCAGATAATTCTGGAGATTAGCTATGAAGGATACGTTGGTTGTTATATTCTTGGTTTTCATCTGGGGCAGCTTTGCTGTTAAGGCTGATGGCCAGCTAAAAAATCATATTGCCCCGACGTGTACAGCTAGCCTGCAAGATGTACTTTCCTCCATTCGCACTATAGACACTGACTTCAAACAAATAACCTACACTGAAAAAGGCGATATTATTCAAGAAGTAGAGGGTCATTTAATAGCAGAACGGCCAGGGAATTTACGCTGGATTACTAAAGCTCCGATGGAGCAACACATTATTTCTGACAATGAAAATCTGTGGATTTACGATCCTGATCTTCAGCAGGTATCTATCGGTGAATTTAGTCATGAATTATCTAAAAATCCTGCCATTTTATTTGTCGGTAACATTGATAGCATTGAGTTAAGTTACAATGTGAGTTGCAAGCACAGCAGGACTCATGATTTTTTACTTATTCCCGCTATCGCCGATAGTCTTTATCGAAAACTAGAGATGAGCTTTATTAGCCAGACTCCTGCCTCTATGGTGCTGTCGGACTCTCTTGGGCATAGAACTGAAATTTATTTTATAGACCCTCAGGTGAACCAGGTTGTTGCACAGAAGAGTTTCCAATTTTCCCCGCCTGATGGCGTAGACATTATTAGGCATAAATAGAAAAGATCTTTATGGTAGCCTTTGGTGGGGCTATTTTTTAAAATACTCGCTTCTACGAACAAGGGAATTATATAATGCAGTGGTTGGTTGTAGCTTTTGGCGGGGCTTTGGGTGCCATGGGACGCTTTGCTTTAAATGCAGCTCTTATGCCTTTTTTTGGAAGTAGATTCCCTGTGAGCACATTAGCGATCAACGTGGTCGGCTCTGCTCTTATGGGCCTCTGCTATGTCTTGATTATCGAGAAGGGGGTTTTTCCTGCTGAATTCAAGAACCTTCTGATGGTTGGCTTTCTGGGAGCGTTTACTACTTTTTCTTCTTTCTCGCTAGACACTCTTACCTTATGGCAAAATGGCCAGCCTGTACTGGCTGCCACTTATGTGGCTTTAAGTGTCGTTTTGTGCCTTATGGGGACATTAGGTGCAATTTTTTTGACTCGTCTTTTTTAGGAATTATTTAAATCTTATGTTGGATATAAAACTTATTCGTTCCGATCCTGAAAAAATTGCTGCAAAACTGGCGATTCGCGGTTTTGTGTTAGACGTAAAACATATTAATGAGATGGAGAGAGAAAGTCGTCAACTCCAAGATATATCTCAATCCTTGCAATCAGAAAGAAATGCATATGCAAAAATGATGAGCAAAGCTATTTCTGAAGCTAAAACCCAAGAAGAAATATCTTTACTAAAAGAGAGGGGTGAGGAGCTAAAAAAATCTTGCATTCAGGCAGAAGAAGAACTGCATAAAATACAAGATCGACTGGAAAGCTATATGAGTCGTATTCCAAACCTGCCAGATGATCATGTGCCGCCGGGAGTTAACGAGGATGATAATGTGGAGATACGGCGTTGGGGTAAACCGCGTGAGTTTAATTTTGAGGCTAAAGACCATGTTGATCTAGGCGAGCTTTCAGGAATGCTAGATTTTGAGGCTGGCGCAAAGATTGCTGGCTCACGCTTTTCGGTTATGCGCGGCGGAATCGCTAGAATGCACAGAGCTTTAAGTCACTTTATGCTCGACACCCATCAAATTGAACACGGCTATGAAGAGGTGAACGTCCCCTATCTCGTTAACCGGGAGTCTCTTTATGGCACCGGGCAGCTACCAAAATTTGAGGAGGATTTATTTAAATTACAAGATGAAAGAGAGTTTTACCTAATCCCCACAGCAGAGGTACCGGTAACTAATATATACCGTAATGAAATTATCGATGCCAGTCAACTGCCGATAAAGCTTACTTGTCACACTCCGTGCTTTAGAAGTGAGGCGGGGAGTTACGGTAAGGATACTAGAGGGATGATTCGTCAACATCAATTCGAAAAAGTAGAGTTAGTACAATTTGTGGAGCCAGCAGAATCGACTCAAGCGTTAGGCCTCATTACGGGTCACGCCGAAGCACTCTTACAGAAGCTAGGTTTGCCCTATAGGACGGTTATTCTGTGTGGTGGGGATATAGGATTTTCAGCATCATGCACTCATGATATAGAAGTTTGGCTGCCTTCCCAGAAGCGTTACCGTGAAATATCTTCTTGCAGTAATTTTCGTGCATTTCAGGCCCGTCGCTTAAAAATTCGTTGGCGCAACCCTGAAACGGGGAAGCCTGAGCTTCTTCATACGTTAAATGGCTCAGGTTTGGCTGTTGGTAGAACACTTCTTGCTGTAATGGAAAACTATCAACTTGAAGACGGCTCTATCGAAATACCTAAAATACTTCAGAGGTACATGGGCGGGCAAACAGTTATTAGCAGTTCGAGATAAATCGAGTTACATTGATGCTATGGAATTTCTCCCCCTATTTCACAACATTAGGAATCGTCGCTGCGTAGTCGTCGGTGCTGGATCTATAGCGTTAAGAAAACTTCGGCCTTTGTTAGAGGCAGGTGCGATAATTGATGTTATAGCACCTGATATTGATGAAAGAATTAAAGAATTAGCTAAAAAAAATTCTTTAAATTTAAATAAAAAGTATTTCGAAAACAAAGACTTAAATGGTGCTATTCTTGTTATTTCTGCCACGAATGTAAAAGAAGTCAATATTCAAGTTTCAAATCATGCTCAATTATTAAATATTCCGGTCAATGTTGTTGATCAGCCTGAGTTATGTACCGTTATTTTTCCTTCCATTGTTGATAGGAACCCCATATTGGTGGCCATCAGTAGTGGTGGTTCTGCTCCAGTGCTCGCAAGGATGCTGAGGACAAAACTAGAGGCAATTATTCCTTCAGGGTACGGCAGCTTAGCCAAGCTTGCAGGTAGATTTCGTCCGCTAGTTAAAGAAAAAATATCCGATCCAAATGGTCGAAAAGCTTTTTGGGAGGATGTGTTTTCAGGAAATATAGCTGAGTTAGTCTATTCAGAAAAAAATGAGGCTGCTGAAATAGAGCTACGAAAACAAATAGAATGCAATAAAGCCAAAAAATTAGGTGAAGTTTATCTTGTTGGAGGTGGTCCAGGAGACCCAGATCTACTGACTTTTAGGGCATTAAGGTTAATGCAGAAAGCAGATATAGTTCTTTATGATAGATTGGTATCTAAGGAGGTGTTAGCTTTAGTTAGAAGGGATGCCGAGCTGATATTTGTTGGAAAAACAGCAGGCGACCATCCGGTCACTCAAGAAAATATAAACAAAAAATTAGTTGAATTTGCCCAGCAAGGGAATCGTGTTCTTCGCTTAAAGGGCGGAGATCCATTTATTTTTGGTCGAGGAGGGGAGGAGATAGAGCACTTGGGGGACCATGGGGTGCCATTTCAGGTAGTTCCTGGAATTACAGCTGCTTCAGGCTGTGCAAGCTATGCGGGAATTCCTTTGACGCATCGCGATCACGCGCAATCTGTGCGGTTTATTACAGGTCATCAAAAAAACAATGAATTAGATTTAAATTGGGAAGAATTAATTGCACCAAATCAAACCCTAGTCTTCTATATGGGATTAAATGGGCTTGAGATAATCTGTGAAAAGCTGGTATCTTTTGGAATGGATCCGTCCACACCTGCAGCCTTGATAGAAAAGGGAACAACTAGAGATCAGTGTACGTACGTAGGAGACTTGCTAACACTACCAGGCAGAGTAAGGAGAGGTGAAGCAAAGGCACCAACATTAATTATTGTTGGTTCAGTAGTTTCGCTGCACAGTAAGCTGTCATGGTTTAAATGCTAGATTTATTTGGGTTTTTTTATGGAATATGATTTTGATTTATTTGTGATTGGGGCTGGCTCTGGTGGCGTTAGAACAGCACGTATGTCAGCAAGCAAGGGCCTTAAGGTAGGTGTAGCTGAATATCAGGCACTAGGTGGCACTTGCGTTAATGTTGGGTGTATCCCAAAAAAATTATTTGTTTATGCTTCCGAATACAGCCATATTTTTAATCAAGCCAAAGGATTTGGTTGGGATATAACTAGAACTGATTTCAATTGGGATGTGTTGCGAGAAAACAAAAATAAAGAAATAGAGCGGCTAAATAAAATATATAAGAATCTGCTCGATCATGCTGGTGTGAAGGTAATACGAGGTAGGGCATCCATTCTTGACGCTCATAGCGTAAAAGTGGGTAATAATGTCTACACAGCCAAAAATATCTTAATTGCAACTGGTGGAGCGCCGTATATTCCAGAATTTCCAGGAAACGAACTGGTTGTGACTTCAAATGAAGTATTTTATTTAAAAGAATTACCAAGAAAAATTATTATTGTTGGCGGTGGTTATATAGCAGTTGAGTTTGCTGGCATCTTTAAGGGTCTAGGTGTTGAAACACATCTTGTTTATAGGGGGCCTTTATTTCTGAAAGGTTTTGATGGTGATATTAGAAATAAAATTAAAGAAGAATATGAAATTCAAGGAGTTAACTTACACTTCTCGACAGATGTTGAAGAAGTTAAAAAAATAAATAGTGGATATTGCGTACGATTGTCTACAAAAGAAGAGATCGATGTAGATCTAGTTATGTATGCAACTGGACGAACACCTAATATTAAAGATCTGGGCCTAGAGTCGCTAAAAATTAAAACCAAAAGTAACGGTACAATCATTGTTGATGATTATTTCAACACTTCAGAGCCTAGTATATATGCATTAGGCGATGTCATTGGACGTATTGAATTAACCCCGGTGGCTATAGCTGAAGGTATGGCTCTGTCTAATTTCTTTGTGACAGGAATACGATCATCAGTCGATTACACTAATATACCAACAGCCATCTTTAGTCAGCCAAATTCGGCCTCTGTGGGACTAACGGAAGAGGAAGCTATAAAGATTCACGGAATCGATCTACGCATCTACAAAAGCCAGTTTAGGCCGATGAAAGCAACTCTGGGTGGTGGAGACAGCAAGGTTTTTATGAAGCTCGTTGTCATAGATAGCTCCGATATAGTTGTTGGATGTCATATGGTTGGAGATTATTCTGGAGAAATCATTCAGGGTCTTGCTGTTGCGATAAAAGCAGGTGCGACAAAACAAGATTTTGATAGCACCGTCGGTATACATCCGACAGCCGCAGAAGAGTTCGTAACAATGAGGCAGCCTGTAGGTTAACTTTGGCTTGAAAGGGCTTCCATTGCTTTGCAATATCATTGCGCATAATGTATATTATGTTAAATGTATGGCTATAGCTATGCAAGCCTAAAATATTAATACAGCTGCACTAATTTCAAAGATAGAAGCATCAACTGCAATCTATTTGCCAGCCATCGTAATGTTAAGCGCACTTTAGCAATTAGGTGAAAAATTCTTCTAATAAATGTTTGTATAAGACCGGGCCTGGCAATAAGGAGAAGAGAGCATATTAAGTGGCCCCTCTTTTTGTCAGGATTCAACTAAATCTTTGAGACGTGGAAGTAGCATGTGTGCAATTGTAAGGCTTGCCAACACTGGGAAGACAATCAGCAGACTACCGAGATCATAACCCCATTCAACCAGAAAGATAAATAGCGAAATTGGCGCTGTAAAAATGATTAACCATAATACATCAGGTATAAATTTAAAGTCGAAGGCTAGTATGGTTCTGAGGCCATGTAGTCCACAAAAATATAGAGTAAACCATATAAGCGGGCTCAGGTAATAAGTCAGGATGATTAAAAGAGACAGCTCTAGTATTGCTAACTTTAAAGCAATACTGTCTTTCTTCTCTTTTTTTAATATTCTGGAGATTAAGCAGGAAATAAAAATAAAGATGCTGAGTATGAGCAGTATCCTTATAGCGTCAAAAATTTCAGTGCTGATGCTTACTGAAGTCAATTCAAAGAACAACAGATAAACGAGCGAAGGCTTAAAGAGAACTGGAAGGAATGTCATTGTAAATCCCCAGCAAATTTTGGGTATTAATCCCTTGTTACCCAAAAAATCTAGGTCAGATAAGCCAAAATGGATGGACGATAACAATAAAAGCAGCACTAAGCCGCAGAAAGGGGAAGAAAACCAAAGTATCGCTCCCAGTGAGACTAATAGGATATAAAGTGCGTATAGCTTAATTTTCGCGCCAACTTTATCAGAGTGCTCCCAGATCACCTTGCCATCAAGCGCCCCATGACCAACGCCAAGAGTGCCAATAAGACACAGGGAAAAGAAAATAATAGTACCGCCAATGCCACTGATGGATATATTGATGTCTGCCAAAGGTCTAGGTTGCGATGTTAGGCACATATAAAGAATAACAAGAGAAAGAGAGATAAAGAATATTTGATGTTTGTTAATTCTGGTCATCATCTTTTACTTTAAAAAGCCCCTTAAGCATAAGCATTTTTGGCATAATTAACAATATGCTGGTTAGATCGGATCTTGAAGCCTTGTCTGACAGAAACCTAATAAGAGATGGCATAGATGCCTTTTTAAAAAGCGTCATAAACAAATAAGGCCCTTTTTCGGGATGACTATAGATGACATTGAGGAAAATTTTATCGAGCCAATTCAGAAAAAAGTTTGGCTTGTATTTAAGTTGAGATATATTTTTCTCGTTAATATTTTGCAGTTGTAATGTTAGTACCCAGTTAGCAATTCGCCTCATTGAGTATCCCGATGAGGCTCTTATCATTCCAGCGCCGGTGCCAATTTTTAAAATTCCCTGCTCTTCGTCAGGATCAATCACTGCCATAGGGATGATTGCTTTTTCTTGTCTTATGGCTTTATAAGATCCATATTTTTTTAGAAGTTTAGTGTGATTGCTTTCAATTTTCTTAAGATTTGGTAGCGATGAGAAAACTGTGGTTTCAACAAGCGCCCTCTTTTCTGAAAATGGAAGCAGGTAATTAAATTCAATTTCATCTTTGTTGTGACTGAATGACATTAATGTTACTTCATTAGGGTTAAATTGTGCCTGATCAGTTTCGATTTCATGGCCAATAAAAGCTTGCTGGATAAATGGTGACCTGACTTCATGAGGCTTGAAGTTACTTCGGCTATCAATAATACATTTTGTGTAATATATGTTGTTAGTTGTTGTTATTTCATGGCTACCATTTTTGTGGATTATCCGGTCAACCTTTTCATTGCTGATAATTGTAACTTTTGGTGCGCAAGCCTCCGTTAGTTTTTTCAGGGTCTCTCTGCCATCAAAGCAAACATATTTATACGGATTTATATGTCTTTTGATTTCAGCACCGGCTTCATTGAGTACTATTTTGCTCCAGACTTTTTTGGGCTTTAGGTTGAATTGATCTGCGATGTTGTGCAAGCCAGGCCCTTCCCAAACACAGAAGGTTTGATCCTGCTTGATGCTGTTTTTTTGCTCTAAAAGTAGAATAGACTGATCGGTAGATTTCTTTATGTATTGACTCAAAAACATTAGGCTAGAGAGCCCTGCTCCAATAACGATTAGATCGTGTATATTTTTCATTCTATATGTACATCAGGAAGAACTGCTAGGGGTCGATGAAGATCTTTGTTATGGTTATTGATAATTTTCTTCTTTTTCCACTGCAGAATTACTTTAATTGTAATCAGAATTTTTTCAGCTTTATTTAGATAAACGCGCGAACTTTGATGCGGTATTTTGTTGCTAATAATTTTCTTACCAATAGCCTGGTAAAGTTTAGCTGCAATCATTATCGCCCTTGCAGTTTTAAGGGGCAGATGCATAATTCCTTTTTCACCGCTCTCATAATAACGATCTGCA
Source organism: Porticoccus sp. (assembly GCA_047635255.1). Lineage (GTDB taxonomy): Bacteria > Pseudomonadota > Gammaproteobacteria > Pseudomonadales > Porticoccaceae > Porticoccus. The sequence goes on from JBLIIR010000012.1 coordinate 24,848, forward strand.
TAGCTCAGAAGCAGATTCCTTACATCATCAATCTTCCTTGCGTCGCTATTGGATGGATTTTTAAAACTCTCAAGTGGTAAATTAATCATATTTTTTGGTAAATAAATTCTCTCTATTTCGGCATCCTCTCTAATATCGCGACATATATTGGTAAGCTGCATGGCAACTCCAAGATCAATAGCAAAATATTTTAACTGATGATCTTTTATTCCAATAACATCGCAAATCATTAAGCCTACGGCACCGGCAACTTGATAGCAATATACAAGCAATTCATCAATATTTTTGGGTTGACTGTATGCAATGTCGCTTGCTTGACCCTTTAGGAATTCTCTAATAATAGCCTCTCTGGGTAAGATGCTTTTTTCCATCCCTTTAAATTCGTCAAAAGCGCCAGAGAATTTATCCTTCTCCCATGCATTAGCAATGGAATAAAAGTCTTCGTAGAAGCGGTCCCCAGCAGGAGCATTATCTATTAAGTCATCTATGCGGCGACAAAACGCATAAATCGCATATAAGTGCCCAGCAGTTTTCTTTTCAAGAAACCACGTTGCCCAAAAAAAAGTCTTCCCGTGTTGTCTCATTACTCCTGAGTAATTTCTCATGAGTATATAATCTTTTCAACTACCTTAGCGGAATTGATCACTCCAGGAACCCCGGCTCCAGGATGAGTCCCCGCCCCAACATAAAATAAGTTTTTGTATCTATCATCTTGGTTGTGAGTTCGAAACCATGCTGATTGGGTTAATATTGGAGCAATTGAGAACCCGCTACCAAAAGGTGTTCTGTAGTTTTCCTTAAAGTCCTCCGGTGTCATTGAAAAGACCTCCCTCGCATTTGTAGTAATTCCGGGCATGATTGTCCTATCAAGCGCCTCTAATATTTTTTTAGAGAAGGATTCTTTAATCTCTCCCCAGTTTTGATTTCCCTTTAGGTTTGGCACTGGCACAAGAGCGTAGTAACTATCGTGGCCTGTTGGCGCAAAAGATTTATCGGTGCATGTGGGCCTATGTAGGTATATTGAAAAATCATCTGCCAAATAGTGGTTTTCAAATATATCCTCTAAGAGTTCTTTATATCTAGGCCCCATCCAAATTGTATGATGAGCTATATTTTCGTAGCATTTAGTCGAACCAAAGAATAATACAAACAACCCCATGGAATGTTTTGCATATTTTTTTATTAGACGATTATGCATAGAAATCTTTTCATTTTTTAGCAACTCTGTTGATACTTGGATTGGATCAGCATTGCTGACAACATAGTCAAACGCTTTGCTTTCACCATTCGTAAAGTTAACTCTGGTTATTAGCTTCCCAGATGTAGAGAAGTGGCTGACATCGGAGTCATAATTTATTTCAATGTCGTTGCGGATCATTAGTTTTTCTAGCTCTGATACTAGTTTTCCCGTACCACCCATGCAGAAGAAAATCCCCCATTTTTGTTCTAATGCGTGGATTAGGGAGTATATGGAAGAGGTGGTAAAAGGATTCCCCCCTACTAATAATGGCTGTATTGAAAATGCTTGACGTAAATTAGGGTGCTTTAAGTGTTTGGATACGAAGCTGTACACAGAGCGATAACCCTTCATTTTTATAATAGCTGGCGCATATCGAAGCATTGTTGTCAGTTTGCTAAAGGGGTGGCCTGCTAATTTTTCATAACCAAGCTTAAAGATTGCTTCTGACTCCTTGAGCATATTCAAATAACCCGAAACATCCTCAGGAGATATTTCTTTAATCTGAGCAAGCATTTTTTCTCGATCTGGACCGTAATCAAATTCAGTTTGATCATGAAAGTGGAATCGATACCAGGGGTCTAGGGGTCTGAATTCTAAAAAGTCTTCTAAGTTCTCTCCAAACAAGTCAAATAACTCATAAAATAGATTAGGGGCTGTAATTACTGTGGGTCCAGCATCATGTATGTAGCCGCCCCTCTCAAATATCTGAGCTCTTCCTCCCAGCTTGCTTAGCCTCTCATAGATGGTTACCTGGTCACCTTTTGCTCTTAGTCTTATTGCAGCAGAAATTCCGCCAAACCCTCCCCCAATAACAGCAATTTTTTTCATATTAATTCTAGCCTTTTGGTGATTTCACTTTTTAATGACTCAATAACAGGCTGAATAATTATAGGCAATCGATGTGCATTATTCGTAGCATTACTCAATATATCGGCTACCTCATTTTGTGATGCCTTAAGATGCTTTCTAGAGATAAAATCATTAAGTTTTTCTGGTTGACTGAATACAATTTCTTTGTCTGAGCTTGATAGCCCGTCTAAAATTCTGATAACCATAAAATTTGGATGCCCCTTAAGAAAGTCAGAAGAAGTTTCTTGCTCGCAACCGGTAATGTTTTCAATGTCATTTAAATACTGATAGGCGAGCCCAAACTCATTAGAAATTTCTTTTAAAGCTAAGCATTCATCTTCAGACAGCTCTCTACATCGAAACATGCCCATCATAGGCAATGCAATTAGCGGAGCTGTTTTTTCGATAGCTATTTTTCGACATTGATCTTTATCGAGGGTTCGGTGATCTAAGCTGACATCCAGTGATTGGCCAAATATGATTTCTTTTACTGAGCATGACAGGAGTTTCAATAATATATTTTGATGCCAGCCTTGTTCAATCTCGGTTAGCTTCCTAAATGATTCTGCAATTAAGTAATCACCAGTGCATATGGCGGCAGGAATACCAAACTCTTTCCACAATGATTTCTTTCCTCGCCGCATTGAGTCTTTATCGCAGATATCATCATGTAGAAGTGAGGCGCTATGGATAAGTTCACATACTACTGCCCACTTGATGTAGGTTTGGCTGGACAACCCCAGGAGTCCGCCAGAGGCCAATGCTAGCCTAGCTCTTATCCATTTTCCTTTAGATTCATTATGATGCTTTAACCAGTCGGATATAAAAGACTCTTTTACGTCAAAACTTTTTGCAAACTCTTGCTTCACAACATGAAGAAATTCATCTGCCTCTGGAGGCATATGGTATTTCATAGGTTTTCTCATATATTGTAGTATGAAAAACGCGCCACCTAGGCCCGTTTTTTCTGAATTTTTTTGCTAATTAAGCACCAGCATCAGATTTACGTTGAGCAATCATGTAAATCATGACACCGAAGCCTGCTTTAGCAACAACATCAGCAATAGTATATCCAGCTTGTACGACTGGGTTAATTACACCTAGCTCTAAGCTACCAACACCAAGCATTGGT
>JBLIIR010000013.1:0-24484 GCA_047635255.1 Porticoccus sp.
GAAGGTCATAAAGGTCATGAAGGTCATAAAGGTCATGAAGGTTATAAGGGCCATGAAGGTCATGAAGGTCATGAAGGTCATGAAGGTCATGAAGGTCATGAAGGTCATGAGCCTGTTGAGAGCCCCGAATAAAAAAAGAGTATAAATATAAAAGCTTAAAGGTTGGTTGGATTAACAAGGATGCCAAGATATGACACAAGCAGTCACCGCAACAGAGGCTTTTGCTCTTATTAAAGACGGCGGCGTTATTTTAATTGATGTGCGCGAAGTTGATGAATTCAAAGGTGAGCATATTACTGATGCGCTATCTGCCCCTCTGAGTTCGCTAGAAGACGAATTGAAAATGCTCGATATCCCAAAGGATAAGACCATCTTATTTCAGTGCCTAAAGGGAGCCCGAGGTCAAATGGCGTGCGAGCGTATACAAAAACTTGGATTTTACCCAAATAAAATCATCAATCTGGAGGGCGGAATTCAGGCATGGAAGGAGAGTGATTTTCCCGTGGTAGGCTCATGATATGAGGCTACCACGGGAGCTTCATATCATGCATATGAATTACAAACCTAAAGGTTGGCTTGATCGGCAGAGGAAAAAAATTGAAGAAACATTTAATGTGGGGCGCCCTTTTTTTAGTCTTAGGCAGCGCTAATTCTATGGCTATAGAGGAGGCCATATATACGAGCATCTTTATTGATGAAAATTTTGAGACAAGATATTATGAGCCGCAAATCCTTGCTGAAATAGAAGTAGATGGAGATTTTGAGGGAGCTGGAAGTAACGCATTTAGTCAGCTATTCGGGTATATTTCTGGAGAAAACACTTCCCAGAAAAAAATTAAAATGACTGCACCTGTTGCTCAGATTCATAGTGGCGATATGCTAGAGATGACTGCACCTGTTGGCCAGCAACAAAAAAATGGCCAATGGTTGGTAAGCTTTATGATGCCCTCTGGCTATTCTCTAGAGGAGCTGCCTGAACCCAAGGATTCTACTATCAACCTCCGCCAACTTCCTGCGAGATATGTTGCTTCTGTCCGATACTCTGGGTTTTGGACCGAAAGGGGCTATCTTCATCATCTAGATTTATTGAATAGATGGATATCTAGTCAAGAATTACATGCCTCTGGAGCACCCATATGGGCGCGTTATAACGCGCCATATGTGCCATGGTTTATGAGAAGAAATGAAATATTAATACCGATTAAGAAGCCTTAAGAATTTAGTATAAGAGACCGTTATGCGCGACGTATCTTTAAATAAATTAAAGTTTTAGCCACCGCCTCCTTGCTCCTGAAGCAGCTTGTTCCAACAAGAGATGACCTGTGCTCGCTCAACAGAGTATCTTGAGGCTTTTGCGGTAAGTGGTAATTTTTGCAGCTGAAGCCTATGACCCTCGGAGCGATAACTTATATAGGCCTGGATTAAATTTTCTGCGTCTTCAGGTAGCATCAAACCGTTGCTACTCAAATATTCTAGAATTCTGATATTATCACTCCAGCCAGCCAGATTAGTAAATTGATGAGCATAAGATAAGACTTGAAATTGAACTATAAATTCGATATCAATGATCCCGCCAGCGTCATGTTTGATATTAAAAGTGCGGTCAGCAGCAGCTACGCTTTCTTGCTTGGTTGTCTTCCTTAGTTTTCTTTTGATGTTACTTTTTTCGATTATGTTATTACGCATCTTTTCACGCATCCTACATATATCATTTGCAAGTTTTCCGACCTCTCTTTTTTGGCATAAAATCTGAGATCGTAGGTCGTTAAATTTTTCAATTAATTCATTGGATCCATTGACAGGCCTTGCTCTGACCAATGCTTGATGTTCCCATGTCCAGGCATCGTTTAGTTGATATTTTTCAAAGGCCACCAATGAAGAAACGAGCATACCCGAATTTCCTGAGGGTCTAAGACGCACATCCACATCGTAAAGCACACCAGAAGTTGTCCGAATGGTTAAAATATGAATAATTTTCTGTCCCAATCTTAAAAAAAATGTAGAATTATCAATAGATTGATGGCCATCTGTTGATTTATTTTCGCTGGCATCATAAATGAATACTAAGTCAAGATCTGAGTTGTAACCTAGTTCTATGCTGCCAAGCTTTCCGTAACCTATGACTAAAAATTCCGGTTTTTTGTTGGTGTGACCTAGAGGACTTCCATAAAGGTCGACCATCTGGCTCCAAGCAATTTCGACGGTATGGGTCAAAATCACTTCCGCCAGCAAGCTTAGGTAGTCGCTGACCTTCACCAGGGATAAAGCGCCTATGATTTCACAGGTTGCCACACGTAATGTATGAGAGAGCTTAAAGTAACGGAGCACTTCCATTAGTGCGCCTAAGTCGTCAGAAGGCGTTCTCAATAGTTGCTGCCTTAATTCATCTGTTAGCTGATCTTTGCTGGGAAGACTGTAGAGTAGCCGGTGGTCTAGTAGTTCATCTAGCATCGCAGGGTTGCGCGATAGCTCCTCGGTAATCCAAGGACTGGCCGAACAGAGATGAAGAGCCACCTTTAGTGCCTTTGGGTTCTCTTTAAGTAAAGACAAATAGGGACTGCGACGCGCTATTGATTCAATTAATTGAAAAATACGAGCTAAAGTAGCCGTGTTACTTTCTGTCCCTGCACAAACAGCAATGAGGTCTGGCATGAGGGCATCAAGACGAATACGTGCCTTCGCAGCCATAAATAGAACTGCTCGACTGTGCTGTAATCCTCTAATGAGGTTCAAGGCTTCCTGAGGGTTAACATAACCAATCGAATGCAATTTTTCCGCCATGCTCTCATCGGAATCTGACTGCCAGATATTTTGAGCTTGAGCAATATTCTGATTCTCGTCATCATTTTTATTGGGTGTGGGCTCATTGACAATAACTGATTTAAATAATAATCCAATAGCAGAACGATGTTTCTCAAGAGCACATAAAAATTCTCCCCAGCCATCAAAACCCATCAGATATGCAGTTTTGAGCTGATCTAATGCTTTATCTGGGACCATATGAGTCTGCAGGTCTCCCATCCCTTGCAAAATATGCTCCACATTACGCAAAAATACATAGCCTTCATTGAGCGTATTAATATCTAAGGTGGGTAGCAATTTTTCAGACTCTATTACAGCTACAGTATTTTTTAGTGACTGAGATTGAAATCGTACATCGCGTCCACCATGTATGATTTGAAAGGCTTGCACTATAAATTCTATTTCTCGAATACCACCAGCGCCTAGTTTAATATTACTGGCCATGCCCTTGCTTTTTACTTCCCGATTGATTAAAACTTTCATGCTACGCAAAGATTCTAGAGTGCTAAAATCAGTATATTTTCGATAGATAAAAGGTTGTAATATGGCCATAAGCCTAGCCCCAGCCTTCTGGTCTCCAGCCACTACTCGCGCTTTAACCATAGCGTAGCGTTCCCAGTCACGCCCCTGAGTTTGGTAGTACTCTTCCATGGCATCGAAGCTAGAGATCAAGCACCCGCTTTGTCCATAAGGACGTAAACGCATATCCACCCGAAATACAAAGCCACCATCATTTTTGGCATCTAATGCTTGTATGAGCTTTTGGCTTAGGCGTACAAAAAACTCTTGATTGCTGATGCTGTACTGACTACCTTGAGTTTCCCCATCCTCTGGGTAGGCAAAAATTAGATCGATGTCTGAAGATATGTTTAGCTCCCAGCCACCCAATTTTCCCATTCCCAGTACTACCATTTCCTGGGGTTCGCCGCTAGAGTTAGCGGGCGTTCCCCATGCATGACAAGCTATGTTGTGAGAAAATTTTAGGGCAATTTTTAGGCACGCCTCAGCTAAAGAGGTCATATCAGCAGTGGTTTCTTTTAAGTCAGCCTCTTTGCTAAAATCCCGCCAAATAATGCGTATTATTTCCCGATTTCGAAACTGTCTTAATATTTTAAATAAATCTTCTTCGGTCTCGGTGCTACTTAGGAGTTGTGATAGGCGACATTCCATATCACCTTGCTCGTAGGCTGCATGAAGGTCACCAGAATCGATCAACTGCTTAAAAGTATCGGGTTTTTTACTGCATGATATGGCGACAAACTCACTGCAACTCCATACTTGTTTTAGCTGCCAAGACAATTTGCTTTTGCCGGCAAGTAGAGATGCAAGCCACTGTGATTGCTCTGTGGTCGCTACATGCTTAAAGTGCTGCAAACGTAACTGCCACTGCTTATCCAATAATGTAGGTAGTATTTTCTCACTCATTTTAAGCTCAACCTAGTCCTCATATATCTCGATATGTCTCGATTATAGTGGCAATAGTCGGGTTTGGGTTAGCATTCAAGCCATGCTCTGATAAGATGCATCATTTTTATCGGAAATTCCCCCATGTTCAGTCTAATTACCAACAAAAAAGAGTCCAATGTAAAAAATGACCTGCTTTCTGGGTTAACCGTTGCTTTGGCTTTGGTTCCTGAAGCGGTGGCCTTCGCTTTTGTGGCAGGAGTGGCACCAATGGTTGGCTTGTACGCGGCATTTATCATGGGACTAGTGGCTGCTGCATTAGGCGGTCGGCCCGGAATGATCTCTGGCGCCACTGGCGCCATGGCTGTGGTGGTAGTGGCACTTGTTGCGAGTCATGGTATTCAATATTTGTTTGCCGCTGTGGCGTTGGCCGGGCTATTGCAAATTATGTTTGGAGTTTTTCGTCTGGGTAAGTTTATCCGTCTAGTCCCTTACCCAGTAATGCTGGGCTTCGTTAACGGCTTAGCTATTGTTATTTTCTTAGCCCAGCTCAGCCAGTTTAAGGTGATCAATGCTTCTGGGACACTAGACTGGATGCAAAATGGACAGCTTTATTTGATGGTAGGATTGGTAGCATTAACCATGGTAATTATTCATTTTTTGCCTAAACTGACTACTGCTGTGCCGGCGTCATTGGTTGCTATTATTGTGGTGACACTAATGGTTCATGGGCTCGGGATGGACGCTCGCACCGTTATTGATTTTGTTCGTGATATGCTACCTGCAGCAGAGCAAGCAACAGCAAGCTTAGAAGGAGATTTACCAAGCTTTGCTATTCCTCTCGTTCCTTTTTCTCTCGAAACTTTAAAAATTATTGGCCCTTATGCAGCTATTCTGTCACTAGTAGGCTTGATTGAATCGCTGCTGACACTTTCTTTGATTGATGACCTTACTAGCACGCGTGGTCGCGGCAACCGTGAGTGCACTGCTCAAGGATTAGGCAACATTGCCAATGGTTTTTTTGGTGGAATGGGCGGTTGTGCGATGATTGGCCAGAGCATGATAAATATTAATTCTGGCGGTCGCGGTCGATTGTCCGGCGTTACTGCAGCGCTAGTGTTACTGGTATGTATCTTATTTGCAGCTAATCTCATCGAGATGATTCCGTTAGCTGCTTTGGTTGGCGTGATGTTTATGGTGGTGTTGGGTACATTCGAGTGCGCCTCTTTTCGTATTTTCCGCGGCATGCAAACAAGCGATGCGCTTATCTCTATCTTAGTGGCATCAGTCACCGTATATGCTGATTTAGCCATTGCTGTGATTGTCGGTGTCATTGTATCTGCGCTGGTGTTTGCTTGGGAGCATGCAAAGCATATCGCCGTCACCACCTACATAGACGAGGACGGTTGGAAAGTTTATGAACTTCATGGCCCTATATTTTTTGGTTCAGTGAGTAACTTTAAGGAGTTATTTTCACCAAAGGATGATCCCAATGATGTGGTAATTGAGTTTAAGAAAGCTCGGGTCTCCGACTCTTCTGCCATCGAAGCATTGCATGGATTAGCTCATAGGTATCAAAAATTGGGAAAAAAACTGCATCTTCGCCATCTTAGTGAAGACTGTATGCAGCTACTAGATGATGCAGCTCGTTATGTAGAAATTAATGTGAACGAAGACCCTCGCTATAAGGTGGCAGTGGACGTGCCTGATTAAGGTGAAATTTCCTTCATAGCCAGTCCCAGTGGGCGCGTTCTTTGCGTGGTGCATTTTTCATTACAAGGTCCCATAGCCAAGCAGGAGCCCCGCGCATAATGACAGCAGCCCATCTCATTTGCCAAGGGAAGATAATAAATTTTTTCTTCCTTCTGATGGCTTTGGAGAATTTTTTTGCTGCAACTTCTGGAGCCATCAGAAAAGGCATGGGGAATCTATTCAGATCCGTCATCGGTGTTCTGATGTAACCAGGAGCGATCGTTGTAACTGTCAACCCATCTGATCTGAGCTCTACACGTAAGCTTTCTAAGTAAGAAATCACAGCAGCTTTTGAAGCGCTATAAGCGCCTGCTCCAGGTAAACCCCTTATGCCTGCAACACTTGCTATTCCCGCAAGACTGCCTTTTTTTTCTTTTTTCATAGCTAAAATAAAAGGCTGAAAAGTGTTCACCATCCCAATAAGGTTGATGTCAATGACTGCTTTGAATATTTCTGTATCAGTTTTATTTTCAGTCAATGTACCAGAGCTAACTCCAGCATTAGAAATCACAATATCTGGCACACCGTGTTGGAGCATAAAATGCTGGGCAGCCTGATTTAAAGCTTCCCCATCTCGAACATCAGCAGCATAAATAGCACTTTCTGCTTCTAAGCTATTTTTTAGGGACAGCAAGAGCCCCTGACGACGCGCAACCAACCCTAGGATGGCGCCTTGATTGGCATATTCGCGAGCAAGCGCTTGGCCGATTCCGCTAGAGGCGCCAGTAATAAAAACCTTGAGTGCTGCCATCTAAATAAGCCTTGTGTAATTTTAGTGGAGCAATTAGGTCGCTCAGTCTAGTTCCCTTCAAGAGGGAAGTATATCTTCCTGTTGAGTGTGTCAAAATATACTACTTTATTTTACCTGCATAAATGTTTGATATTTATATATTTTATAAAAATATATAAGGTAATTTTCGAATGCATTATTCACAATGTGCAAGCATAAACACGTATGACTTTTTTTAAAATAAATCTTTTTATCTGAGGTTAAATTTTTATTGTATTCTTTTTAAATATGGATAATATGAATTTATATTATATTATTATTTTAGAATATTGATAATATAATTAAAAGTTATGAGTTTATCAGTTCAGTCTAAATTCTTTTGAGCAGGGGCGAGGCAAGGCCATGGAAAACCAGTATGCAAATGAAATTTGGCCCCTGGCAATCTATTTTGGCATGGTCATTATGTTGGTTGTCACTATGCTGGCACTTTCTTGGGTGCTTGGTCAAAAACGTCGCGAGGCTGCCACTAACGATCCTTTTGAATCTGGGGTTGTTTCAGTTGGTGGATCACAAATACGCATATCCGTAGAATTTTATTTAGTTGCAATCTTCTTTGTTATTTTTGATCTCGAAACACTGTTTATTTTTGCTTGGGCGGTCGCTTTTTTTGAATTAGGTTGGGCGGGCTACTTATCTATCACAGTGTTTATTGGCGTACTAGTCTTGGCTTTAGTTTATCAATGTCGCTCTGGTGCATTGGAGTGGGGAAATAAGACCCGCACCGGTCTGCGTGAAGATCAGTTAACTACTGGAGAGTCAACATGAAGTGGAGCCTTACACCCCCTGAGGATGTTAATGCTACGAGTCTTAGTGATGACTTTGTGGAAGAGCAGATTAAACGTAATGTAGCTTTTGCCAAACTAGAAGATCTTATTGCCTGGGGTCGAGCCCATTCTTTATGGCCATTTAATTTTGGTCTTTCTTGTTGCTATGTAGAGATGGCCACGGCGTTTACCAGCCGACATGATATAGCACGCTTTGGCTCAGAAGTGATTCGCGCCACGCCACGCCAAGCAGATTTAATGGTTATCTCAGGAACATGCTTCCTCAAAATGGCGCCTGTCATACAGCGTCTTTATGAGCAGCTACTAGAGCCTCGATGGATTATCTCTATGGGTTCCTGTGCTAACTCTGGTGGTATGTATGATATTTACTCAGTGGTTCAAGGTGTCGATAAATTTATTCCCGTTGACGTGTATGTTCCAGGGTGCCCCCCGCGACCTGAAGCCTTGATGCAAGGACTTACGATGCTTCAAGAATCTATAGGAAAAGAACGACGACCGCTCAGCTGGGTTGCGGGAGATCAAAGTATTATTAGGCCGGAAAAAATAAGCATGCGGGATCAGTTAACCGCTGAACGAATAATGGCTACCGAACTAAGAGAGCCAAAAGATGTATAGGGATACACAGACCATCAAGGGGTAGCAATGCAAGCGGCGGAAGCTATAACGACAAGTATCGTCGAAAGTTCACTGTATCGAAAATTCGGTCAGGAGCTATTTATTCCCCAGCAATGTGCTGATCAAAAGTTAACCCTTTGGGTTAACCGCAATCGTCTAATTGAAGTTCTTCAATTTCTAAAACTATCATTTCCCATGTTGTACGATTTGTTTGCCATCGATGAGAGAACGAGAGCCAACCGTGCCGGACAGCCTGATTCAGATTTTACAGTGGTATACCACCTGTTGTCTCTCGACACCAATGAAGACATGCGCATCAAAGTAGCATTGAATGAGTCTGATCCGGATCTTCCGACATCCATTGGTGTGTGGCCAAATGCTAATTGGTATGAGCGTGAAGCTTGGGATATGTTTGGCGTTACTTTTTCTGGCCACCCAAATTTATTCCGTATTCTATTGCCGCCAACATGGGAAGGGCACGCCTTAAGAAAAGATCATCCAGCGAGGGCCACCGAAATGGCCCCCTTTGAAATGGGTCCAGAGCGGGTTGCAAAAGAGCAGGAAGCATTGAAATTTCGACCCGAAGATTGGGGTATGAAAAAGTCTAACGACGATAACGAATATATGTTTCTTAATCTTGGGCCAAACCATCCCAGTGTGCATGGCGTCTTTAGGATTATGCTGCAATTAGATGGCGAGGTGATTGTCGACTCCGTACCTGATATTGGCTACCACCACCGTGGCGCAGAAAAAATGGGTGAGCGTCAGACTTGGCACACTTACATACCCTATACGGACCGAATCGATTATCTTGGCGGGGTAATGAATAACCTTGCCTATGTTCAGTCGATAGAAACCCTAGCTGGCATCAAAGTCCCAGATCGTGCCAAAGTGATTCGTATTATGCTCTCCGAGCTATTCCGCATCTCTAGTCATTTAGTTTTCTACGGTACTTTTGTTCAGGATGTCGGTCAGATGTCCCCAGTTTTTTACATGTTTGCAGATCGAGAGCGATTATTTGGCATCATCGAGGCCATCACCGGCGGGCGAATGCATCCTGCTTGGTTCCGCATTGGAGGCGTAGCGCAGGATCTCCCTAATGGCTGGGAGGTCATGATTCGTACATTTATAGATTCGATGCCGGCGCGACTAGATCATTACGACAAGATGTCGATGCAAAATAAGATTCTTAAAGATCGCACTGTAGGCATTGGAGCTTATTCTCAACAAGAAGCTATTGATTGGGGCGTTACTGGCCCCGGCCTGAGAGCCACCGGCAGTGATTGGGATGTTAGGAAAAAGCGTCCCTATGGAGGCTATGATCAGTTTGAGTTTGAAGTTCCCACTGCCGTTAATGGAGATTGCTACGACCGCGCAGTACTTCGAATTGAAGAAATGCGCCAAAGTCTAAAGATTATTCGTCAGTGCATTGACAACATGCCTGAGGGTCCCTACAAAAGTGACCATAGTGCTACCACGCCGCCACCTAGAGAGCGGACCATGGAGGATATTGAGACACTTATACATCATTTCTTAAATGTCAGCTGGGGTCCCGTTATCCCAGAGGGGGAGGCCTCTGTAATGATTGAGGCCACAAAAGGGGTCAATAGTTACCATCTGATTAGTGACGGCGGCACTGGCTCCTATCGCACTAGAATTCGAACACCTTCTTTCCCACACTTACAGCAAATTCCACTGATCAGCAATGGCCTAATGATTCCAGATCTGATCGCTATTATTGCAAGTATCGATTTTGTTATGGCGGACGTTGACCGATGATTAATTCACAAATGATCCAAACTGATTTAACAGGGGTGCTTACCCAGGAAGAAATTTTGCAGATTGACGCAGAGTTGTCACATGTCCCTTATAAGTCTGGAGCCGCCATTGATGCACTAAAAATTATTCAGGCAAATCGTGGCTGGGTCTCGGACGAATGTCTACAGGCTATAGCGAGACATCTTGAAATGTCATCGGAAGATCTTGAGGGAGTGGCAACTTTTTATAATCTAATCTACCGAAAGCCGGTGGGGGAAAAAGTAATATTATTTTGTGACAGTGTCAGTTGCTGGATCTGTGGTTGCGATAGCATTAAAACCAGAGTGACCGAAAAACTTGGCATTGATTACGGTCAAACTACCGATGATAACCGCTACACATTGCTTCCAGTTCCTTGTCTTGGTGCTTGTGATAGGGCGCCGGTAATGATGGTTGGTGATGATCTGTTGACCAACCTTACCGAGGATAAAATTGATCAGTTATTCCCTGATAGTCAAGCAGAGGATGACCTGTAATGGAGAAAGTGCTAACTCGAAATATTGGAGCTGACTTACAACCTACCAATTTGGCTGCCTATGAAAAAAATGGCGGCTACCAAGGTTTAAAGAAGGCCATGAAAGGACTATCACCTAAGGATTGCCAAGATCTGGTTAGTGCTTCTAATTTAAGGGGGCGTGGCGGCGCTGGGTTTCCTACAGGAATGAAGTGGAGTTTTGTCCCAATGGGAGAGAACTGCACACCAGGACATAAATATCTGGTGTGCAATGCTGATGAAATGGAGCCAGGGGCTTTTAAGGATCGATTGCTTATGGAATATGATCCGCATCAGTTAATTGAGGGTATGATCCTTGCTGCTTATACCATCGATGCTGACCTGTCCTATATTTTTATTCGCGGCGAATATGTTGTCTCTATACAGCGTCTTCGAGACGCATTGGCAGAATGCTATGCAAAGGGATATCTTGGTAAAAATATTCTTGGGAGTGGCTTCTCTATCGATATGTATGTCCACCCTAGTGCTGGACGCTATATCTGCGGAGAAGAGACAGCATTAATTAATGCCCTTGAAGGAAAACGCGCCAACCCTAGAGCAAAGCCGCCATTTCCGCAAGTGAGCGGTCTCTGGGGACGCCCGACTATCGTTAATAATGTTGAGACACTTTGTAATATTCCACATATTGTCGATCGTGGGGCCGAGTGGTTCAAATCACTGGGGAGCGGTGAAGACAGTGGAACAAAATTATTTGGCGTCAGCGGTAGAGTAAAAAATCCTGGTTGCTGGGAGTTACCAATGGGTACGCCGATTAGGGAGATACTCGAAGGCTGTGCTGGAGGCATGCAGGATGGGCTGCAGTTAAAGGGCTTTTTACCCGGAGGAGGGTCAACTGATTTTCTAGTGCCAGAGCATCTTGATCTGGCAATGGATTATAACGTAATAGGAAAAGCCGGTAGTCGCATGGGCACTGGTACGTTGATTATCCTGGACGACCAGACTTGCCCTGTTGGTATGGTGCTCAATTTAATTCGTTTCTTTGCCCATGAGTCCTGTGGGTTTTGTACTCCCTGTCGCGAGGGATTGCCTTGGACGCGACAAGTTTTACTTGATATCGAAGAGGGTAGGGGAACTAAGAAAGATCTGGATACGTTGGCCTTCCAGATTAACTACATAGGTGCAATTGGTAACACCCATTGTGCTCTGGCACCGGGTGCCATGGAACCACTACAGAGCGCGATGAAGTATTTCCGTGAAGATTTTGATCGCCATGTTAGCGGCCATTCTTGTCCTTATGGTTCGTACTCAAAACCTCTCTCGCAGAACAACTCTGGAGGTTATTAAGCTATGCCGAAGATTTATGTAGACGGCCAGGAACTGAGCGTTAAAGAAGGCGAAAATATCCTTGAGGCCTGTCTTGGCGCAGGGATAAATTTGCCATATTTCTGCTGGCATCCAGCGATGGGATCCATTGGCTCTTGCCGGCAATGCGCGGTAGTGCAGTATCAGAACGAAGAGGATACCGATGGCCGAATTGTAATGGGCTGTATGACCCCGGTGACTGAAGGCGCAAGATTTTCACTCAATGCCAGCAAGGGGGTTGAATTTCGTGCAGCAGTGGTTGAGTCTCTTATGCTTAATCACCCTCATGATTGCCCAGTCTGCGGAGAAGGTGGGGAATGTCATTTACAAGATATGACAGTAATGGTTGGCCATCGTGACCGTCGTTATACAGGACTAAAAAACACGCATAGAAATCAATATTTAGGACCTTTAATTAGCCATGAAATGAACCGCTGTATTACTTGTTATCGCTGTGTTCGCTACTATGACGATTATGCTGGCGGTACCGATTTATCGGCGCAGGCATCCCATGATCATGTTTATTTTGGACGCCATGAGGATGGTGTGCTTGAGAGTGAATTTTCTGGTAATTTAGTCGAGGTTTGCCCTACTGGTGTATTTACGGATAAACCATTACTGAAGCAGTACACTCGGAAATGGGACCTGCAGTCAGCACCCTCAATCTGTACCGGTTGTGCCGTGGGTTGCAATATTTCTCCTGGTGAACGCTACGGTAAACTTAAGCGTGTCCATAATCGTTTTAATGATGACGTTAACGGTTATTTCCTTTGTGATCGTGGGCGCTTTGGTAGCGGTTATGTGAATAGCTCATTAAGATTGGATTATGCTGGATTACGCAAGAAAAACGGCAGCTTTCAGGCTATCCATCAGCAAGCCGCTGTTGATAAGGTCGCTAAGTGGGCAAAAGGCAAAAAGATCGCTGCGATTGGTTCACCCAGAGCTTCTCTTGAGGCTAATTACCTACTTCGAGAATGGGCCGGTAAGGGTAACTTCTCCGCTGGCTTTTCTGAACATGAAGGCCAAGTTATCCATACAATTTCCACCATGCTTTCCAGAACAAATGCCTTGTCTCCCTCGATAAAACAAATGGAGGCTGCTGATGTCGTGCTGATTCTTGGTGAAGATGTTACTAACACTGCACCCAGGGTTGCTTTAGGGTTGCGTCAAGCTGTTCGAAACAAAGCACATCAGTTAGCAGAGCAGGCGGGTTTGCCAAAATGGCAGGATGCCGCAGTGCGAAACTTGGCTCAAGATCAAAGATCACCAATGATTATTGTTTCCCCTATAGGTACGCGTCTTGATGATGTCGCCAGCCAGTTAATCACACTAGGGGTGGATGATATTACTCAGTTTGCTGCTGCAGTGGCTGATGTTATCTCTGGAAAAAACATCAAAGATGTTGACGTTAATGCGGTGGCTCAGCTACTCAAAGATGCCGAGCGACCACTGATTATTAGTGGATCTAGCCTCTTAAGTGGCTCTCTGGTGGAAAGTGCCGCAGCTATTGCAAGCAGGCTTGCTGTAGATAATAAGCAAACTATGCTTAGTTATTGCATACCTGAATCTAACAGTCTCGGCGTAGCATTGCTTGCTGAAGACACCAAAAGTATTGAGGAATTAGTTATCCGGGCTGATAAATTTGATGTCTTGTTACTTTTGGAGAACGATTTACATCGTCGCATTAGCCCAGATCAGATGGATCAGCTGAAAAATTCAGGAGTTAAGCTCGTTGGCCTTGATGTTCTAGAAAATGAAACACTTAGCGCCTGTGATTTAGTTCTTCCGGTAGCTTCTTATGCGGAATCTGAAGGCACACTTATTAACAGTGAGGGCCGAGCACAGCGTCATTATCCAGTATTTGAGCCAGCTGCAGAGCGTATGCCAAGCTGGAAGTGGATTTTAGAGCTGGCGACTGCTTGCGAGCACACTAAGATTGCCAAGCTGACACATTTTGATGAGATAGTTGAATCCTGTGCTAATAGCTGCAGTCTGTTTGGTCAGTTGACCCAAGTAGCTCCAGATCATAAATTTCGTAGCCATGGATTAAAAATTTCTCGTAAGACCCATAGATACAGTGGGCGCACTGCTATTAGCGCGAATCAGTCTGTTCATGAGCCGTTACAACCAGTGGACCAGGAAACGCCACTAACCTTTAGCATGGAGGGGATTAACCTCGAACAGCCAGCATCACTGACGCCATTTTACTGGTCGCCTGGGTGGAACTCCAATCAGTCGCTACAGAAATTCCAAGCTGAAGTAAATGGCCCGTTGTCTGGCGATTCGTCTGGCCAGCGATTAATTGAACCAAAACTTGATGTAGATGTTAATTGTCTATTGTCAGTCTCTAGTCTATTAAAGGTGTCGATCTCCGATCGATCAAAAATTAAATCCAATAAAAGTCAATTAGTACCGATTTATCGTGTTCATGGTAGCGATGAGTTGTCGTCTTATACTGATGAAATTGCAGAGTTAGCAGGAGAAGCTTTTGTTGCTATCAGTGCAGCTGTTGCAGAGCAGTTGAGTGTTGTAGAGGGCGACGGACTCATTGTGAGTCACACTGATGGCGATGTCTCTCTAGAGGTAAGGATTCTTAATCGGGTGGCAAGCGACTGTGTTGGTTATAGCGCAGGATACACTGAAACCAATAGTTTGCGAGCAGGTAACTTGGTGGTCTTGAGCAGGGACTCCAAATGGCAGCGTCGGATGCCGCAGTTAATTGCAACAGATAGCGACAACAAGCGTCCACCTAGTAATATCGAGGAGTCTACGCATGTCTGAGCTAATGCCAGTATTGCTAGCTCTGACCATTCTTGTTGGCGGTGTGAGCCTTGCAGCAGTAATTACTTGGTGGGAGCGACGCTTGTTGGGCTTCTGGCAGGACCGTCTTGGACCTAATCGTCTCGGGCCATTTGGTATTGGCCAGGTCGCGGCAGACATGATTAAGCTGTTGTTTAAGGATGACTGGGTGCCTCCATTTTCCGATAAAGTAGTTTTTATCTTTGCCCCAACAGCAATTGTTGTGGCGATGATGATGGGCTTTGCAGTAGTACCTTTTGCCCCTAACACCTACATCTTGGATGTTAATATTGGCTTGTTGTTTTTTCTGGGTATGACTTCTTTAGCGGTTTATAGCGTTCTTTTGGGGGGCTTAGCTTCAAACAATAAATATGCATTATTAGGGGGACTGCGCTCTGCTGCACAGATGGTCAGCTATGAAGTGTTTATGGGTCTCTCTCTCATGGGTATTGTGATGATGACTGGAAGCTTCAGTCTCGTGGATATAGTCGAGGCACAGACTGACACTTGGTTTTGCTTCTCGCAAATACTCGGATTAGTCGTCTTTGTGGTGTCTGGTATTGCTGAAAGCCATCGACTGCCTTTCGATTTACCTGAAGCAGAACATGAACTAACAGCTGGATTCCATACTGAATATGGCGGCATGAAGTTCGCTATGTTTATGCTTGGGGAATACCTTGGGTTAATACTAATTTCTTGCATGATAGTAACGTTGTTTTTTGGCGGATGGATGGTTCCAGCGCTCATTTATGATTGGTTGCCACCCTTCATCTGGTTTAGCGCAAAAGTATTTTTAGTAATTTGCTTCTTTGTGCTCTTAAGGGCAGCGATACCCAGGCCTCGTTACGATCAACTTATGTCATTGGGGTGGAAGGTCATGCTACCAGTTACCTTGAT
This sequence comes from Porticoccus sp., assembly GCA_047635255.1. GTDB lineage: Bacteria > Pseudomonadota > Gammaproteobacteria > Pseudomonadales > Porticoccaceae > Porticoccus. The sequence goes on from JBLIIR010000013.1 coordinate 15,479, forward strand.
TAATTTGTTGGTGACCGGCGCAATACTTCTACTAATGAAGGGAGCTTAAATATGCTTAGTCAACTGCAAACCATGTGGGCAATTCTCAAGCATACCTTTACCAAAGCGGAGACGGTTCAGTATCCAGAAGAGATGCCTTATCTTGCGCCACGTTATCGCGGCCGCATCGTGCTGACTCGAGATCCAGATGGCGAAGAACGCTGTGTAGCCTGTAATTTATGCGCTGCCGTCTGCCCTGTTGATTGCATTGCACTGCAAAAAGATACTCGTGAGGACGGTAGCTGGTACCCCGAATTTTTTCGCATTAATTTCTCTCGCTGCATCATGTGTGGTATGTGCGAAGAAGCTTGCCCGACTTATGCCATTCAGCTGACGCCAGACTTCGAGATGTGTGAATACGATCGTCAGAATATGGTCTATGAAAAAGAACATTTGTTAATTAATGGAGTTGGCAAATACCCAGATTATAACTTTTACCGTGTTTCCGGTCTGCAGACCGCCTACAAGGATAAGGGTGAGGGGAAAAATGAAGCCCAGCCCATAGATGTAAAGAGCCTTATGCCATGAAACTGCATGCTGATATTTTTGAATGTATCTTTATACAAGGCCAATTCATGACTTGCGAGGTTCGACATGCTTGAAATAACACTTTTTTATGTCGCCGCCACAGTCGCGCTGGTTGCTACTATATTGGCTATGACTAGAGCTAATGCCATTCACGCGTTAATTTATTTAATAGTCTCTCTTTTGGCGGTAGCGGTGATCTTTTATTTGATCGGCGCGCCATTCGTTGCGGCATTAGAAATCGTCATTTACGCCGGAGCCATCATGGTTCTATTTGTCTTTGTGATCATGATGTTGAATCTTGGTGCAAAAGGTGATGCCCGTGAGAAGACATGGATGAGGCCTTCGGTGTGGGTGGGTCCAGCACTTTTAGCTATGGTCTTGTTTGCTGAACTGCTCTACGTGATTTCTTCTGCTGAAGGCCCTGTAAGCACCGGTGTTGTTGGTGCCAAGCAAGTGGGATTGACTCTGTTTGGGCCTTATGTTTTAGCGGTTGAAATTGCTTCCATGTTGTTACTTGCTGGCTTGGTGGGCTCATTTCATTTAGGGCGCCGCTATCTGGACAGGGTTCCTCCAAATGAATTAAAACGCCAACAGGAGGGAGAATAGTGGAAGGTTTAAATATACCGCTCAATCATATTTTATTAATTGCTTCATTACTTTTTGTCATTGGCATGCTGGGCCTGATGATTCGCCGCAATATTATTTTTATCTTAATGTCACTTGAAGTCATGTTGAACTCGGCTGCGTTGGCCTTTGTAGCCGCTGGAGCCCATTGGGGGCAACCGGATGGTCAAATTGTATTTATGTTGATATTGAGCATCGCTGCTGCTGAGGTGGCTGTTGGGTTGAGTCTGGTGTTGCAGGTGCAGCGACGCTTCAGATCGCTAGATATGGATAGTCTCGACTGGATGAGAGGATGATTATGCGCGAACTCATTGGATTGATACCGCTTATCCCTTTGCTTAGTTCGGTGACACTGATGCTATTCGCCGGACATTTGTCGCGATTTGCTATTGGTTTACTGGGGGTTGGTTCTGTAGGGATTGCCGCAATACTGACAGCAAAGATGGGAGTGGACTTTTTAGGCAATCCTGAGGTTTTCAAAGTAACTCTGTGGACCTGGATTCAGGTAGGCACTTTTTCTTCTGATGTTGCTTTTTATTTTGACGGACTAACATTAGTAATGATGTCTGTGATTACAGGGGTTGGGTTTTTAATCCATTTATTTTCTACAGAGTTTATGGAAAAAGATGTTAGTTATGCACGCTACTTCGCTTACTTAAATATGTTTGTTGCCGCCATGTTGATTTTAGTAATGGCGGATAATCTGCTTCTTCTTTATCTTGGCTGGGAAGGAGTAGGGGTGTGCAGTTATTTGCTAGTGGGTTTTTGGTATCAGAATTCTGCCAATGGCTATGCTGCGCGCAAGGCATTCATTGTCACTCGTATTGGTGATACGTTGATGGCACTGGGACTATTTCTGCTATTTACCGAGCTTGGTACTTTGGATATCCAAGCTCTTGGAGACGTCGCTAAGGATAAATGGCAGGTGGGTGACAATATGCCACTTATCGCTTGTCTTCTTATTTTAGGCGGAGCGGTTGGCAAGTCAGCTCAGCTGCCTCTACATACATGGCTTCCTGATGCTATGGCTGGCCCAACACCGGTTAGCGCATTGATTCATGCGGCAACGATGGTTACAGCTGGAGTCTACTTGATTGCACGGACTCATGAGCTTTACTTGTTCGCCCCAATAGCAATGATTGCAGTAGCACTGGTAGGCTTAGCCACTTCTTTAATGGCGGCCTTCACTGCGCTAACCCAGCATGATATTAAACGCATTCTTGCCTATTCAACGATCAGTCAGATCGGCTATATGTTCCTGGCCCTAGGTGTAGGTGCATGGACTGCCGGAATCTTTCATTTAATGACCCATGCTTTCTTTAAGGCTCTATTATTTCTCGGCTCCGGAGCTATTATTCACTGCCTGCATCATGAGCATAATATTTTTAAAATGGGCGGTTTGCGAACTCGTATGCCGGTGACATTTTGGAGCTTCATGATTGGCTCAGCAGCTTTGGCGGCACTGCCAATGACATCAGGATTTTTCAGCAAGGATCAGATTCTCTTACAGGCTTATCAAGTTGATGGTATAGGGCCCTGGTTGTGGTTTGGGGGATTGGTGGGTGCGTTGTTGACGGCCGTGTACAGTTTTCGGTTAGTATTTGTGGTGTTTTTTGGCCAAGCCAACACCGAGCCAGACAAAGATACTGGGTGGCGAATGGCCATACCTTTAAGCTTGCTTTGTATTTTAGCCATGATGGGGGGCTGGATTATCATCCCGGTCACCCAGGTATTTCCTCTGGCAGTTTTCGAGCACCCCGCCCACTGGGTTGAATACGTCTCCATTGCGGTACCACTTGTCGGCGTAACCATCGCTTACCTTGTATTTCTTGGCGGCCAGCTCAAAGTGGATTCATTCACTAATTCTTTTGTTATGCAAAAACTGCAGCGATTTTGGTTTAGCGGCTGGGGGATAGATTGGCTATATGATCGACTACTGGTAAGACCTTATTATGGTCTAGCTAGGGCCCTGAAATTAGAGCCAGTGGACGATTTTTATAGGCTTATTGTGACTATAAATCAAATATTTAATCAGTGGTTATCTGCAGGTCAGAGCGGGCAGATGAGACGTTATATAGCCAGCATGGTATTTGGCTTGATTTTACTGCTGGCCATTTTGGTGAGGGCTTCTTGATGCTAATGATTAATTTGATACTCATTCTACTAATCGGAGGGGTTGTTGCGATATTTTCGGAGCGACTGGGTGCCGATGTGCCTCGTAAGGTAGCGTTGGCAGTAGTCATTATTGATTTAATTTATTTGCTGATAGTGCTTTCGACAATGCCCCAATTGGAGGCGCTACAGGCACCTGTGCCCAGTGATCCGGAAACCTGGTTGATGCATTATAGTGCTGAGTGGATTCCGGCTTTTGGCATTAAAATTGAATTAGCCTTAGATGGATTAAGTATACTGATGGTTTTGCTGACATTGATATTAGGTGCTGTGGCAGTAAGTGCCTCATGGACAGATATCAAAGTTCGACAGGGTTTTTTTGAAGCCAATCTACTATGGACGCTGGCTGGTGTTCTTGGTGTTTTCATGGCTCTAGATTTGTTCCTATTCTTTCTATTTTGGGAGGTTATGTTAATCCCGATGTATTTTATGATTGCTATTTGGGGCCACGAAAATCGCGGTTATGCAGCCATGAAATTCTTTATTTTTACTCAGGCCAGCGGTCTTTTGATGCTGGTTTCTATATTGGCATTGGTCGTAATTCATCATGGTAATACTGGTATTTGGACCTTTAGTTATTTCGACCTGCTGGGCGCTCAAATTGCCGCGCAAACTGCATTTTGGTTGATGCTTGGCTTCTTTGTTGCTTTTGTTGTTAAGCTTCCTGGGTTTCCTTTTCATACCTGGCTACCAGATGCTCATACCCAGGCACCCACCGCCGGTAGTGTCATTCTTGCAGGAATACTACTCAAAACTGGCGCTTATGGGTTGATTCGTTTTGCTGTGCCTTTATTTCCTCAGGCATCAATGGAGTTTGCTCCTGTTGCTCTCTGGTTGGGTGCTGCTGGAGTTATTTATGGGGCAGTTTTGGCTTTCGGTCAAACGGATTTTAAGCGTTTGGTTGCCTATAGTAGCGTGAGTCATATGGGCTTTGTTCTCCTTGGGGTGTATGCCTGGAATATCCTGGCACTACAGGGAGCAGTTATGCAAATGGTCGCGCATGGATTCAGCACGGCGGCGTTGTTTATGATTGCAGGCTCACTTCAAGAGCGCCTACATACCAGGGATATGCGTGAGATGGGTGGCTTATGGCAGAATATGCCGCGTATGGGTGCTGTAGCCATGTTTTTTATAGTAGCGTCTCTTGGGCTTCCTGGTTTAGGTAACTTTGTTGCTGAATTTTTGGTACTACTAGGCCTTTTCCAAGTGGATCGCTTGCTTGCCGTTATAGCAGCGCTTGGTTTGATTACTGGTGCCGCCTATTCGTTACTATTGATGCAGCGATCATTTCAAGGTGAGCCTGACAAAACACGCCAGCTAGTGGATTTCGGGACAAGAGAAATGCTGACCATGGCCGTGATGATGATTGCACTCATTGTGTTAGGCGTCTACCCGCAGCCGATATTAGATATTTCTCGTCCAGTGGTAGAAAGCCTGATTAGTTTCTCGAGCATCGTGACAGGAGGTTCTTTATGAACGGAAGCCAGATGCAGGCGTTAATGCCGATACTGATGCTGAGCTTGACGGCTATAGTCTTGATGATTCAGGCCTCCATAAAGCGTGATGAGAAGGCGGCATGGATTATCACTGTAGTGGGAATATTGTTGGCTTTGTGGGGCGCTGGATATGCCAGAGACTTTTCACAACCTGTGACAATTTTACTACAAGTAGATAATTGGGGATTATTTTTTACCGCGCTTGTGCTGCTTGCATCTTTGGTGACAGTGGTGCTTTCACAGGATAGTTTTTCTTCGGAAGGGGAGAGCGAAGAAGAATATTACCTTTTGTTAGTGTTGTCAGCTCTTGGAGCTGTAATTTTGATTCAATCCAGCCATATGGCCTCTCTATTGCTAGGTATGGAGCTAATGGGGGTCGCTCTTTATGCGATGATCGCCTTTCCAAAAAAAGGTCTTTTACCCCTCGAGGCGGCAGTTAAATATCTGGTATTGTCAGGGTGCGCCTCAGCAATTTTATTGTTCGGGTTTGCGTTGCTTTACGCCGCAACTGGCGAATTAAGCTATACAGGAATTGGTGAAAAAGCTGCTCTTGCCTATATTGGTAGCCCTCTATTAGTTATGGCCGGCACCGCTATGGTTACAGCAGGTATTGCTTTTAAGTTATCCTTGGTGCCATTTCATATGTGGACGCCTGATGTTTATCAGGGTGCACCGACACCAGTGACAGGATTTCTTGCAACCGTGTCAAAAGGGGCAGTCTTCGTCGCACTGGCTCGCATCTACATGGATGCTGAATTGCATCAATATGAGTCTTTGATTTTGGCGCTCTCTGTACTGGCAATCTTTTCAATGCTGATTGGCAACTTGCTCGCTCTACTGCAGGAGGATATCAAGCGCTTACTGGCTTACTCATCGATTGCCCATTTTGGCTATTTGTTAATTGTATTGATTGCCCTTACTGGTAGCGAGATGGCAAGCGAGGCGGTAACCTTTTATTTAGCAGCCTACATACTGACTACGCTTGGAGCATTTACCGTGATAGCCAGGGTCTCTAGAGAAGATCAACAAAAAAGCCAGATTTCAGAATTTGAGGGACTTTTTTGGAGGAATAAAATTCAGGCTACCGCTCTTACTATAGCGATGCTTTCATTTGCAGGCATACCCCTTACTGCAGGGTTCATGGCTAAGTTTTTCGTGATTAATGTCGCTATTCAGGGGTCCCATTGGTTTTTGTTGGGCGCACTGGTTATCGGTAGCGCCATCGGTATTTATTACTATCTGAGAATTATTTTTTCCATGAGCAAGATGTCTGGTGATGATGTCGGCGTCCGTGATCGCTCTGGAGATATAACAGCGCTACTGTTAACGGTATTGATCTTAATGCTGGGTAGTTGGCCGCAGCCATTTATCGTTTTTGCCGGCGGGCTTTAGTGAAACCAAGAAGGTAGGGAGAATATTATGCCTTTACGTTCAGTTGATTTATGTGATTATCTGCTGCCCGATCCGGTGACGGTCCGGCCAGATGAAAATATATTTCATGCCATTGCTGTCATTATTAAAAATAAGATCTCCGGTGTTTGTGTGGTTAACAATGACGGACATCTGGTGGGAGTCTTATCTGAGCTTGACTGCATGCGAGCCGTTCTTGGTGCAACCTATAACGACGGGTGCAGGTCGGGAGGAAGCGGTTATGGTAATGTTGCTGAGTTTATGTCCACAGACATCGATTCTTGTGAGCTACATGCGGATATAGTAGATGTAGCCGCTGACATGCTTAGCAAAGGCCATCGCCGTCGACCAGTATTGGATAATGGTAAGCTGGTTGGGCAAATTACTTGTCGTAGATTGTTGGCAGCGGTAAGTAAATTCGCTTGTCCGGAAAACGAAATTTATACATAATGTTTAGCTCGCTGCTCGGTTATTGCAGAGTTTTTTTTAAAAATTATTCCCAAAATTTCCATTTAATTTTTTTTTCAGGACTGCCTGTCTCTAATAGACCTTCTGGTAAATCTTCCTTATAAGGGATACATGGTCGCCCGCTTGATTTTTTTATCGCACAAGCTTTCACCGGTAACTTTTTTTTATCAATAAATGACTCTACTGCTACCTGTGGGCTGCTTTGCGGGTTGGATAAGCAATGCCTGTCCAGCCAACCTGTGATAACTTTTGGATCTGCACTGTGTAAAACTCCTGCTGGATGTTTTCCTGTGTACTCATACTTGTTGTAGGCTGATACAAATCCCTCTAACCAGTAAAGAGTAGCTTGTTCGGATTGATTCTGACGAACACTGTCCCATTGCTTGCAATTTTTGGCGATGGAGCTCATAGGTTGCGCATGCAGCTGAGACAATGGTATTAATATCAGTAATAGAAAAAATCTCATACTTAGTTCCTTAATTTTTTATATGAATTTGGATTAACCTAAAGATAAGTCTAACGCCACGCGGATTTAATCATATTTTTTCTTCTGGAATGGCATTTAGCATAGCCTTAAAATAAGTGTTAGGTATTTTAATTTGGTCATTTCTGTTTCCAGATATAGTGATGCTTAGGCCAGAGACGGAACCGTCAAAGAAGTAGAGGAAGTTTAAAGGTATAGCCAACTTTTCTTCGTATTGACATATGGTGGTAGAACAATTTCCGCCTTTTTTTGATAGGACTTGCAGCGGCAATTTCGCCTTATCTTGAGCATTCACAGCGCTTTCATAAGATCGAAAACTCTTATCATCATACCGAGCATTTATATAAATTGTGTAATGGTCCGCGCCCTCTAAATCAACAACGCGCATTAGGTAGATGTCTGAGAAATTTTCAGACAGAAATTGATCAGAGATTGAAAAATTTGGCCCATAGGTTATCTCACCGTGTGCTGCATCTTGACGAATTTCTATATGGTTACCTATGCTTTCAGCTGAGCGCCAATCAATAGAGGGCTTAGTCGCTGTTTCAGCTAAAATTGGACATACGAATGCAGCAGATGAAATAAGAATAAGAATATGAAAAAAAGTCTTCATTTGTTAGGACTCCCTATTTTTGGTATTTACAGACTGTCGAATACATCACTTTCAGATCTCTCATCGCCAGCTAAAGGCATTTGTGGCGACTCTTTGTTGCGACATGTTAATTTTAGAGGCTCAACATGAAGGATTTTTTAAAAAAAAACAAGGTGTCTAAATTAAATTTATAACGTAAAACCAAAAATTATCAACTGATATGAGATGTAAATCCCCTTGGCGTTTGGTAAATATGGGAGACTTTAAGTTCTTGGTCGCATTATTTTGGGGTTAATCATTGTTCATCCTGTGCTAACATAAATGATTTTTTTAAACAATTTTCTGATCGGTTCCATATGTCACAGAACACACTAGCTAACGAAAAATATATTATAAGAACCTTTCCTGTTGGGGTTTTGCAGTGTAATTGCACTATTATCGGCGATCCAGTTAGTCGGCTGGCTTTAGTTGTAGACCCCGGAGGCGATGCGGGAGTTATCCTCGAGCTATTGATTGACTTGAACTTAAAAGTGGTCGCTATTATTCATACGCATGCACATTTCGATCACATACTTGCTGCAGGTGAAATTAAGGAGGCTACAGGAGCCTCTATTTATCTCCATGAGGACGACCTCCCTCTTTGGAAAGGTTTGGAGCAGCAGTGTTCGATGTTTGGCTTTCCTAGCGACGTCAAGCTGCCAGATCCTGATTTTTACCTTAACGATGACCACGATCTTGGTTGTTGTGGAGGGATTGCTATACACACCCCTGGACATACACCTGGATCAACTAGTTTTTGGTTCGAAAGAAGCAATCTGTTGATTGCCGGCGATACTCTGTTTAAGGGTGCGGTGGGCCGCACAGATTTCCCTGGAGGTAATTTTGAGCAGATCACCGCTTCTATACGTGAGCGCATCTATACGCTAAATGAGGACGCTACTGTTATTGCTGGACATGGCTCACCCACAACAATAGGGGATGAAAAGCATGGCAATAGATTTGTTAGACCCTAGCCTATTGTCTGCTGAAATCATTGATTTGACAGCAGGCGAGCTGTAAAAATAAGCGCCAAAAATGGAGCGATAGCATGAAAGAACAGATTTTGATAATGCTGGATTTGCAGGATGCCATGAATAGGAAGGTGAATGATGATTGGATAAATCAAAAATTCTCCTGGTACCGTGCAGTTTGGG
>JBLIIR010000014.1:0-24275 GCA_047635255.1 Porticoccus sp.
CACTGGCGGCGGCGGCGGCGGCGGTACACACTACAACGCAAACAACGAAGGTGGTAACGGCGGATCTGGTATTGTCGCGATCAAATATGTTACCAATAACAGCTTGACCTTAAAGGCCTCCAATGGCCAGGTTAACCTTCCTGATACGTTAACCTTATCAAATTTGAGTAGCTTTAATGTGATGGAGCAAACTGCACGTGACTTTAACTTTAGCGGTGGACTGACATTAATTAACACCCCATTTAACTTAGTGAATCAGAGGTTAACTGCCGGAAGTCTGAGTATAAATAGCGGCTCACCAATTACTAACACTTCTGGCTATGCGTCTGTAGAAATAACGGGAACAAGCATTATCGCAGCATCAATTACTACCAGCGGAATCAATGACCAGTTTTTAAATGATGACCCGGTGCTTTTGGCAAGAGAAAATACTTACCAGGCTACTATACTGGAAGATTCTAATCTTACAGAAGCAGGACGTCCTGCATACGCACAGGCTGAATGGGGTCAATTTTATGGTGGACACATGACCATTCAGGGCAACGCTGTTCTTACTAGTAATGGGCAAAATATCCAACTTAGTTCTGCTACAGGTCATAACACAGGAAGCCATAATCTTACTCTAAATGCGGGTACGGGTTGGGCGGTACTGAATGGAAGCATTGGCGGGGATGCAACAAGAGTAATAGGAAATGCAGTGGTCTCACAGCTTAACGCCAATAGAGTTACCTATTACGGCAATATGAATTATTTGACCGAAGCTAACTTTGCTAACAACCAGATTGGCAATTTAGCAGTAACAGGAAATGAGATCTTTATTCGAGATGACATAACAACTTACTTAGATCAAACCTATACGGGCCATACCCAGATTGGTAATAATGGAACCATGATTAATGGTGTGCTTAAAACCAGTATATCGCTAATGGCTGTCGATCCTACAATCAGTTTTGTGGGGCAATCAGTCCTTTATGCGACAACTGAACTGGGTTCGGTTATCTATAAAGAGTCAGAAGAAAAGTATTCATTTGATGATGAATTTTCAACCCCAACCCATTCATTAGCTTTGAGTTCAAAAGGGGCTTGTTGGGTGACTGGAGGGGCAGTAGTGGCGTGCCAAAATACAGGTAGGGGAAATATATATAAAGGGCTTGATGAAAACGGTGAAGATAAGGCCTACTACAATGCATTAAGACCGCTTTTATCCTTAACGGAGGACAATATTACAATGCTTTTCCCAAGAGGCAACATTGATAACAACATTAATATTTCCCAGCTTGCTATTCCTCAGGGGTCTATAACTAATGGCGCAGGCTCGGTCTCTTCTGAGTCAATCGCATATAGTGGGGCGCTCAGTCAAAATTCTTTTGAATCAGGACCGCCGCCTAAGGCACCAAATGTGAGATTAAGTGGCGGAAGAGCAGCCGCGCTTGCTAATGCATCTAAAATCAGCGGGGCGGGTGTGCTTGGAGGGCAAATTGGTCGTGTTAAATTATCTAATTCAATTAAGATGATGAACTTAGAATATACTGGTGACGTAGTTATTGGCAAAGTTCGGTCAAGCTTTAGCGAAGACGGTTTCGATGATGCGCTGTTCTCTTATGACCAAAAAAGCTCAAATATTTCTAAAAAAATGAATTCACAAAAACAAGATGTTGTTGATGGAGTTAAAGTACCTCCCATTGAAGACAAAGAAGATGATGGCGAGGAAAACGAAGGCAACAATTCAACCTTGCTAAATTAGATTGTTGATTTTTCAGCAATGATACTTTACCCAATTACTGACAATCATTTATGTTAACAAAACTTAAAAATTGCTTAAATCGATTTAATATAAAATACGCGCTTTTTTTGTCAATATTCATTCACGGGATACTGATAACAGATCTTTTGATTTTAAAATTTGATAAAGTTGAAAGCAGTAAAGAACTGATGAATTTCGAGGCTATTTTGTTATCAGCAAATATTCCAGAACCCCTCTCTCCTTCAACAGAGCAAGATGCCAAGGAAGCTGACTCAAAAATAGCAGAAGAGCCTGAACCAGAAATCCCGGAAGATAATGCTATAGCTGTGAAGGAAGAAATAAACCCTGTTGAACCCGAATCAGCTCAACAACAGCAAGAAGCAGCAGTATCTGCTCCAGAGCCGGTTGAGATTCCAGAAATAGGAGAAGATGATACAAGAAACGCTGGATTAATAGCGTTAGATGACTTTAGCCGGCAGTTAGCAATGCATATTGCAAAATATAAAAAATTCCCCAAAATTGCTCAACGTCGAGGGTGGCAAGGGGAAGTTATCTTGCAGGTTAAATTGACAGGCCAGGGGCAATTGATTGAAAAAAAATTAAGAAAATCAAGTGGATTTAGAGTTTTAGATCAAGAAGGGTTGAATATGCTCGATAGAGCAGCACCGTTTCCAACACCGCCAAGTATTTTGAGTGGAAGAACATTTACAATTCTAGTGCCAATTAAATTCACATTGCTTTAACTTTATATAGGAGAAAAAATTATGTGGGAAGTAATCCAAGACGCAGGTTGGCCAATATGGCCATTAATTTTCACTTCCATGGTGGCTTTCGCGGTTATCGTGGATCGGCTAGTTGCTTTGCGAGATAGTGTCGTAATTCCAGAAAATTTAGTTAATGACCTAGAATTACAGTTACAGGATGGCCCGCTAGATAAAGAGGCGTTAGAGCAGCTCAGTAAAAACTCTTTATCAGGTCTAATGCTAGCTACTGCTATTGAGAATCAAGGCGAGTCACCGGAAATTCTCAATGATGCTATGGTGAAGATGGGCGACTCTGTTAGCCACCAATTGGAAAAATATCTTTTTATTTTAGCAATGATTTCAACAGTAGCGCCCTTGTTAGGGCTGTTTGGCACAATTGTGGGAATGGTGGAGCTATTTAGTTCTTTTACAAGTAATGGTCAGGATGTGGAACAGTTTGCACGTGGCATTTCTGTTGCACTGTATAATACTGGCGGTGGTATTGTTGTAGCAATCCCAGCTATGATTGGTTATAAAAGTTTTCGCGCAAAGATAGATCATCAAATTCATGTTATGGAAAATAATTCGCAGCGAATAATTAATTTTTGCAGTGTTGGGGGTAAGTAAGCATGCGCTTAAGAAGAAGAAATCACGATAACGATATAGAACTTAATTTTATTCCGTTAATAGATGTTTTATTAGTAGTGATTATCTTTCTTATGATAACGACGACGTTTGCGAAATTGGGCGAAGTTAAAATTAACCTACCTGTCGCTGAAACAAATAAAGCAAATGAAGAAACGGTACCCATTAGAGTCGCAATCACCGAAGATGGACGTTATTTCGTCAATGACGAGCCCCTGGCCTCAACTGAAATTGAAAGTATGGCGAATATTTTGAGAGAACTCTCGCAAGACAAGCAAGACACACAAGTCATTATAAGCGCTGACGCAAATGCTCGCCATCAGTCTATCATCAACCTCATGGAGGCTGCTCGAAAAGCTATGTTGAGCAAGATTGCGTTTGCCACAAAATCTAATAATAATTAATAATATCGTGGAGAATAATTTTATTATTTTAAATTTACTTTTAGGCTAAAATTTCCCCCAGTTTCATTAAGTAAGAATTGCGTAATTAAAAAACCCCTTTGGTATCAAAGTTTATGACAGATTTTCGTACAAAAATTGCCGTACTAGATTATGGTATGGGTAACCTTCATTCTGTTTCTAAAGCCTTGGAGCATATAGCTCCTCGAGCAGAAGTGATTGTGACGGAAGATCCTGTAGAAATTGATAGTGCTGACCGCTTAGTCTTCCCTGGCGTAGGTGCCATGCGCGATTGCATGTTAAATATTCGGCGTCTTGGGTTTGACAAGCTAATACTCAAAGCGATAACTGAAAAGCCAGTTTTGGGTATTTGTCTGGGAATGCAGGCGCTGCTAGAGCATAGCGAAGAAAATAACGGAGTTGAGTGCTTGGATGTCTTCCCGGGCAGCTCTAAGTTCTTCGGTCATAATGTGCGGGATATCAGTGGAGAAAAGTTAAAAGTACCTCATATGGGCTGGAATCGTGTTCATCAAGAAATGGACCACCCTATGTGGCAAGGTATTGAGCAAGATGCGCGTTTTTACTTCGTGCATAGTTATTTTGTCGAGAATCACTTTACAGAAATTGTAGCTGGAACCACTGATTATGCATTTAAATTTGCAGCAGCACTCACGACAAAAAATTTATTTGCTGTGCAATTTCATCCGGAAAAAAGTCATTCATCTGGGTTGCAGTTGCTCCAGAATTTTGTGACTTGGAAGGGTATCTGAGGACCTCAAAGAGCACTTATTTTTTATATGAGTCAGAAGATTTTGCTGAGCATGTGTGCACCAAGGCATGCATATATTTTGTGTGGTGTGTAGTTAACCTATAGGAATAAATTTTTGCTAATTATACCGGCTATTGATTTAAAAGACGGACAATGTGTGCGCTTAAGGCAGGGTCGCATGGAAGACTCTACAGTATTTGATGGAAATCCTGTAGATATAGCGGGACGCTGGGTTGATGCTGGAGCTCGCCGATTGCATTTGGTTGATCTAAACGGTGCTTTTGCTGGCAAGCCGATAAATAGTGACGTAGTTGCTGCTATCTCTCAAGCATATCCTGAACTACCTATTCAGATTGGCGGTGGTATCCGTAGCGGCGATATTATCGAGACCTATCTTGCCGCAGGCGTGATGCACGTAATCATAGGGACCAAGGCTGTAAAAGATCCGAGTTTCGTGACAGACATGTGTAAGCAATTTCCTGGTCATATTATTGTTGGTATTGATGCAAAAAAAGGCCTCGTAGCAACTGATGGCTGGGCTGAAGTGACAGATGTTAAAGCTACAGACTTGGCTAAAAGATTTGAGCATGATGGCGTTAGCGCCATTGTTTATACGGATATTGATCGCGATGGAATGATGCAGGGCGTTAATGTTGAAGCTACCGTATTAATGGCAAAAGCTTCTTCTATTCCCGTTATTGCCTCAGGGGGCGTCACCAACATGGAAGACATTGTGGCGCTCAATAGTGTGGCTAAACCTGGTATTTATGGCGCTATTACTGGAAGGGCGATCTATGAGGGAACTTTAGATGTTGCTGCCGCTCAAGATTTATGTGATCGGCAATTAGTCAAGTAGGAATCCAGCACTTTTAGCCGACAGGTTTTACTTATTTAAGAAGAAGTTCTATCAAGGCCTTCTGTGAGTGAAGTCTGTTTTCAGCTTCACTCCATACTACAGACCACTGAGATTCCATAATGGTCTCGCTTATTTCTAGCCCGCGATATGCCGGAAGGCAATGCATAAATAAAGCGTCAGCAGCAGCTAAACCCATTGCCGCTTCGTTCACCTGAAATCCAGCAAAAGATTTTTTTCGTAGCTCACTTTCTGATTCTTGTCCCATAGAAGCCCAGGCATCAGTTGCCACTAAGTTTGCCCCAGAGATAGCTATAGCTGGATCACGCACTAATGTGACGTGATCACTTAATTGATTAAGCAGTGTGGAGCAGGGTTCGAATCCTTTTGGACAGGCAATCAGAAGTTCAAAGTCAAGCATTTCTGCTGCATGCATATAGGATTGACACATGTTATTACCATCCCCCACCCAAACGACTCGTTTCCCTTGAATGCTGCCTCTGTGCTCAATATATGTTTGCATATCTGCAAGCAGCTGACATGGATGATGGTCATCGGTTAGAGCATTAATCACAGGGACTGAGGAGTACGCTGCAAAATTTTCAATTGATTGCTGGCTGAATGTCCTCATCATGACGATGTCTACCATGCTGGAGATTACTCTTGCTGAATCTTCTATGGGTTCGCCGCGGCCAAGTTGCGTATCATTAGGGGAGAGAAAAAGTGCATTGCCACCTAGTTGAGCCATGCCTGTTTCAAAAGACACCCTAGTTCGTGTCGAAGATTTTTCAAAGATCATCGCCATAACCTTGCCTATAAAAGGCTGATAGATAATCCCTTTATGTTGGTCTTGCTTGAGTTCAGCGGCTCTCTCTAAAAGTTGTTTAAATTCTTTTTTTGATAAGTCTTTGAGTGTTAAAAAATGTCTAGGTGTCATTTTTCTATTATCCTTGTTCGATCACATCAGCGAGAATATTGACTAAAAGTTCAGTTTGCTCACTCGTGATATTAAGAGGGGGAAGTAATCGAATGACTGATCCAGCGGTAACGTTAATTAACAGTCCCTGCTCGGCTGCACTATCAACTAAATCTTTGCAAGGAAAGTCGAGCTGAATCCCAATCATGAGGCCTTGGCCCCGTATATCGATCAATTTCGAGCAATTTAAAAGCTTGCGTTGAAGTTGCTCCTTGATATAGCTTCCTTGCTCTTTAGCCCTTGCACAAAGTTCTTCATTGATGATGGTTTCTACAGTAGCAAGCGCCGCAGCGCATGCTAATGGATTTCCGCCAAAGGTGGATCCATGACTACCAGGATGCATTAAATCAGCTGCTTTTTTACCGGCAAGACAGGCCCCAATAGGGACACCGTTGGCCAGGCCTTTGGCTGTAGTTACAATATCAGGAAGAAGGTTATATTGCTGGTAGTTAAAATAAGACCCGGTGCGGCCATTACCTGCCTGAATCTCATCCACTATCATCAACCAGTCATGTTCATCGCAAATTTGACGTATTTTCGGCAGATAGCCTGCATCAGGAACTATAACTCCCCCTTCGCCTTGTATTGGCTCAACTAGAATCGCGACTATATCCTTGTTATTTTTAGCAATTACATTGATTGCATCGATATTATTGTAGGGGGCTCGAACAAACCCTTCTAGCAACGGCGCAAATCCAGCTTGGTAACTCTTGCTCCCCGTAGCTGACAGTGTCGCTAATGTTCTACCATGAAAAGAATTTTCCATCACAATGATGGTGGGTGCAGAAATATTTTTGCCACTTCCAAATAATCTTGCCAGTTTGATCGCAGCCTCGTTAGCTTCAGCTCCAGAGTTGCTAAAGAATAACTTCTCCATACCAGAGATAGTTCTTAGTTTTTCTGCTAGCCGCTCTTGTGTTTGAATGTTGTAGAGATTGGAGCAGTGAATAATAGATGCAGCTTGAGTCGATATAGCCTCTGTCACGGCAGGGTGTGCATGCCCTAGGCCACAAACCGCAATCCCTGATAGCGCATCTAGATACCGCTTGCCAAGATCATCCCATACCCAGGAACCTTCGCCTTTGCACAGGGTAAGCTTTCTTGTACCGTAATTATTCATTAATGCACTGCTGGTCATGCTTGTTACTCTGCTATCTATGAGAAATAAGGATTAAGCGCGCTGTGCTAACTTAAGAATGAAAAAAGGCAGCTGCTGCTGCCCACAATCAGAATACTATAAGGATTTTCCTGAATTGGCAATGGCTAGAAGGGCTGCTCAATAGTCCTCTTCGGGGACTTAATTTTCACCTTGGGGCGCCCAAGCCAAGACCATAGGCCCGTTATAGCTAAAAAGCAGGTAAGTAAACCAATGAAGTCGAAAAATAGAACACCCATGTTGCCAAAAAAACGTCCGCTATGTAAATCTAAAATAAGCGTCTCTAGAGAAATGCCAGGT
The DNA here is from genome assembly GCA_047635255.1 of Porticoccus sp. Classification (GTDB taxonomy): domain Bacteria; phylum Pseudomonadota; class Gammaproteobacteria; order Pseudomonadales; family Porticoccaceae; genus Porticoccus. Next base: position 7,588 of record JBLIIR010000014.1, read on the forward strand.
AACTGCGAGTCTTGATTGAGCTTCACTCTAATCTCTGACGGGAGAGCTCTTGATGTTTGCCATTGTTTAATTTCAATCTTGCTAGGTAGAGTCTCAAGTGTTTCAAGATCTAGCGATAATATTTGTGAATTAGATTTGATGAAGGTTGTATTATGAAAGTATCCGAGACTGGTTGTGTCTTTGGGTAAGCCGTTTGACAGATTAATTTTTTCTACAAGCTCTCCGCTAGAGGTAAGGATCACTAGCTCATCAGTGCATAACGCTAATAAAAATTCAGGTGTTGCCACGCCACTAAGAAGAGGAGGTTTGCAGCTAGCAACAGGCTCAGTATCCAGAAATAATGTCCTCTCGCCAGGATGGTTTAACCATTTTTCGCCAACCAAAAAACCTGATAGAGAGGCCGTGTCAAACCCATACCAATCAAGCAGCCATGCTGAACTTAAGATTTTTTTATTGAGCCCTGCAGCTGGCGAATGATTTAACAATACCCCTGTGATAGCCAAAAAAACTAGTATTAACATTACCGATAAACCAACTCGTCGATGCCACCGCAGGTTAAAAGAAATATTTTTTGGTTTACTTTGCATCAAGCAGGGATTTCCTATGGTGGGGTATGGGTATTTTTTATCGCTATTTATTTAGGGTCAATACTTGCTGGTGGTAAAAGAGGGCCAGTCTAGCTGATTTGTTTAGCGCCCTAACCGATAATGTTGCCCCTGTAATACCATCAATATATTGGTCTAATTTATAGTCAGACGTCATTTTTACATTCTTATACTGATTCGTAAATGATGGATAGCGTACCTCCCATCCGCGTGTTTCCCTAAAAGCTAGAACTTTCACATGCTGTATATGAAAATTCTCCAGAGTTCCGTTTACCAAGATACCAATAGTGATGGGTTTCTCTTTTCCAATTTCTTCAAATATCCAAGCAGTTTTTTCGCCTTCCTGATAGTACCTAACACGCATTCCTCTGACAATGCGACCAAGAATTTCACTTGATTGATTTTTTACTTCCGGGGTCAGCCAAAGTGATTTAGCTTCAAGTGTTGATGAATTAAAATGTTCAGATAAAAAATCGGGGGTCGTTTGATAGGTTTTACTATGTGTATTGCTTGAGATTAAAACAGAGAGAGCCATGCATAGAAAAACGAAAGCCACATGCGTGGCTTTCGTTTTAGCACCCTTTCTTTTGAATGGCAGTAGATCTATATTTTTAAAAGTAACGCTAATCTTAGAAACTCCAACCAACGCCAGCGTTGTAACCTTTATACTCTGTTCCGCTATCATTGTCTTGATCAAAATAGTCTACCTTAACCACGACTCGATCATGTATCCAGTAGTTGAAACCAACGTCCATTTGTTTTTTCTCTGAATTCGTATTTCCACCAGCAGTATTATCATACTGGTTGAATCGAACAAAAACACCCAGCTTATCTGTCAGCTGAAAGGATGGCTCAATAAAAAATCCTTCCTGCTCGTCAGCACCTACTGTTATGGCCTCGATTTTATCGTCAATATCCCAATGTGCATATAGCGCTCTTAAGCCGAAAGGACCCTTTCTATATGTGCCGTGAGCTTCTATTAGCATAGCATCAACACCACTTTCGTTAGCTACTTTTGTTCCCTGCCAGATATCTGACTGGTACTGAACAGTAGTTGCCAACTCAAGGCCCGGTATTCCGGTGTATTTCAGACGGGCTGTGTAGGCAAGATCGTCGCCTTTAGCCTTCCCAACTTTTTGGCGACCATCTCGGATCTTATAGTCACTCTCTGTTGGGTCTATGTAAAGTCCAGAGTGAACTCCTGCGTCGTAACTCAGACCTTCTGCAATCTGCCCGCTAAGCATCGCTCCTCCTTCCCACCAGGTAGACGGAATAATATTTTTTTCAACTGGATTACGTTCTACACCATAAAAGGTCTCGGGCTCATGAGTCTCATTTAGTATCCCAACGGGGATCAAAAACACACCTCCTTTAACTCTGTGATTTTCAGCATAGTCGTATTCAATATAAGCTTGTTCTATCTCAACCTCACCCGGTTTGCCTTCACCAGCAATGCTGTGTTCGATCTCGAATTCTGAGAAGAATCTTAGCTTATCGTTGTATTGGTGGCCTGCAAACAATACAAATCTATGTAGGTCAAATTCATCTTTTGATGATGTTGAATTATCAGAGCTATGATTGTTATAGTGAAGTTCTCCATAGCCCCCTATGCTTGTCTTGCTAGCCCACTCAGCTAACTTTGCTGCTGGACCTGATGTGACTTCTTCCACAGCAACAAACGCAGATTCAGTTTTGGCGTCGTTTTCAGAGAGACCTTTTTTCAGACTGTTTATTTCTGCTTGTTGTGCTTGTATTAACTCCCACATCTTATCCAAGCTCGGTTGTGAATCGGCTTCTGCTGCAAAAGCAACAGATAGAATTAACCCAGCTATAATTGCACCCTTTAACATACATACTCCTTTTTTTATTATTTTCCAGTACCCGATGGTTTGCTAGCGCAAAAACTGATTGTCTTGCAGAGCCATTTCCATGACTATACCTTATCTAAATGCAAATGAGAATAGTTATCATTATCATTATTATTATTTTTTAGAAAATAATATTGATGTTCATTTTTTATTGAAAAAAGAATGCGATTGGCTTACTGTGGCGGCCCTGTATTTTTCGAGTTGCTGGATTAATTAGCCTGTCATGACAAATAAGAAGATTTTACTATTAGCTGCGTTCTTTTTTAGCTTTGCTTTTAACGTGCATGCAAGTACAGCGCACGGTATTGAGCATTTTGGCTATGATCATGGCGATTCCGTTGAATGCCATGATTGCAACCTAAGGCAACAAGCAGCCCAGCTACTTAATCCTCTAGAATTTTCTGATTTTAGCCTATTAATTTTTTCAGCCCCCAAAAGTGATATCTACGAAGACAGTCAAATGTTTCGCAGACTATTGCTGACAAAGCAACCCCAAGCCCCATAAGCAATTCCTAGAAGTAAAACTTAGTTTAATTATTTTTAGCTAAATTCTTTATAGGAATATTACTATGCGTCATTTTATGTTGTGCATTCTTGCGGTGTGCTTTTCAGCACATGCTGAGAACGTCAAAATTAATATACAAGAAATACCAGTAACAGCGAATCCGTTCAATTTATCTTCTAGCGAGATAGTCACCCCGGTACAGATAATCAGTAACAGGGACTTAAGAAAAAATAGCTCTGCTTCTCTTGGGAGAAATTTAAAAAACATACCAGGTATAAGCAATAGCGGGTGGGGTGATGCCATTGGTCGACCAGTTATCCGTGGAATGGATGGCAATCGAATCAAAATCCTTAATAATGGCATGGAGGTGAATGATGTTTCTGCTATGTCAGGCGATCATCCTGTAGGCGTAGATGCTTTATCTGCAGATCAAATTGAGATCATAAAAGGTCCTGCATCTGTGATTTATGGAGGGGGCTCTGTTGGCGGAACCATCAATGTCATTGACCATGCTATTGATGATGAGGTCACTAAAGGGCTTCATGGCGTCTATGATTTCAATCATGGCGGTTCTCTTAGAGAAACCACAAACTCGCTTTCAGCAGATTATGGTTTTGAAAACATTATGCTGCATTTTGATGGATTTAAACGTGACAGCAAGAACCTAAAGATACCTGGCGACTCGGTATCATCCAAGCTCAGCAAATCAAGGGCAGCAGAGGGCGAACCCCTTGCCAGGTCAGCTAATGGCAAAAATACACTCAATAGTTCATATAATGACAGTCAAGGAGGCTCTCTTGGAGCGTCCTACATCTTCGATGATGGATACACTGGTTTTTCATACAAGGGCTATGATCTGGAATACGGTAATCCAATTGAAGATGGCGCAATGATAGATGTTGAGTCAGATAGGTATAATTATGCATACCAAATAGATAACCTCCGGCCTGGCATCGATAGCCTAAAGTTTGATACAAGTTATACTGACTATGAACATAGCGAACTAGAGCCAAGTGGTGAAGTCGCTACTCAGTTCTTAAGAAACACCTATGAGGGGAAAATTGAGTTAACTCATTCTCTGATTAGTCAAGCAAAAGGTATTGTCGGCGTTGATTTTGGGGCATCGAGATTTACTAAAAATCTTGGTGATCCAATGATCGCAAATAACGATTCCAAAAATATATCATTATATATGTTGGAAAAGTTTTCTTTTAGCAACCAAGAGCTTACATTGGGTCTGAGGCAAGGCTATGTCAAATATAATGGCAATGATTTTGTGAGTGATGATGGATGTACTCAGGACTACACAGAAGTCAGTGATTGTGTAGCTTCTGGTGGAGTCGAAAACTCAACTAGCTTCGAGGACTCTGAAAAAACATTTCAGACTTCAAATATATCCCTAGGAACAAAGATGCAGTTAAGACCTGACTTGTCGCTGGGTGTTACTTTGAGTCATATACAAAGAGCGCCTGCTTACGAGGAATTATTTGCATATGGTCACCATCATGCGACAGAAACAATTGAACAGGGAGATAGAGGTCTTAGTGAAGAGCGCTCAAATTCATTGGATGTGACGCTAGAATGGGTTGGTAAAGATAAAGAATTTACCTTCTCTCCTTACTATACCCGCTTTAATAGTTATATAGCCTTGTTGAATTCTGGGCAGACTCAAAAACATCTCCATGAGGGCGAAGAAGAAAGTGAAGGTATTGGAGTTTATAAATATCAAAATATCCCAGCTGAATTTTATGGCTTTGAGTTCCAGGGTGGTTTTGACTTAACTAAAAACTATAAGTTAAGTATTTGGGGTGATTATGTCAGGGCTAAAAATAGAGATGGAAGTGATGATTTACCCAGAATACCGCCACTCACTTTAGGCGCTGCTGTCTTTGCTAACTGGGGCGGCCTAACGAGTGATTTAAGTATGAGGCAAGTTTTTAATCAGAGCAAGATAGGCAAGTATGAGCTTAAAACTGATGATTATTTTGACCTTACGTTTAATCTAAATTATCAAATTCCTGCGAAAAAATCGGTAAGTATTTTTATTAAAGCTGAAAATTTACTTGATGAAGATATTAGAGACCACGCCTCATTCATAAAAGATCAGGTTTTATCTGGGGGAAGGTCAATCACAGGAGGAATTTCATATAGTTTTTAAAGAAATACGACTATAAGAAATTATTTCATATTGCTCTACACGGGCCACTTTGGTTGTCTGTGTAGAGCAGGTAATGATTATATTTTTTGAATGGATAATTGCTAGGAAAGAAATGGGTTTAGCGAAATCAATAAAAGAGCTAAAATACCGATAGTTGAATTCAACTATATTATTTTGTTTCTTTCTGGAGATGTAAATTAATGGATATTATGGATACCATTCGCGAGCAAATAGAAGAGAACTCTATTATTCTTTATATGAAAGGATCTCCAAATGCACCGCAATGCGGTTTTTCTGCGCGCACTATAGAAGCACTCAATGCTTGCGGTGAGCGTTTTGCCTTTGTGGACATATTGACTAATCCAGAGATTCGATCGAATCTTCCTCTATATGGAAACTGGCCGACATTCCCCCAACTTTGGGTAAAAGGGGAGTTGATTGGAGGATGTGATATTATTGCAGAGATGCATGCAAAAGGTGAGCTAGCGCCGTTAATTAAAGAGGCATCCTAAGCTGCTTGATTTGGTTTCTGGCTCCAAGCGCAGACGGCGTAGTTTAGCTGTTAGTGTTTGCCTATAAGTGCTATAGAAAATTACAATGAAACTGTCATCTTTGATAGTGTAATATTACCATTGTTATTTTGACAGGATGATGAGATAAATCAATGTCCTGGCTGTTTAATTACGACAAAAAGGAGTTTTATTATGGGAGTATTAGTAGGCAAACAGGCCCCAGACTTCACTTCTGGTGCGGTACTGGCTAATGGTGAAATTGTTGATGAATTTAACTTGCATACAACCATCAAAGGAAAGAAAGCGGTCATTTTCTTTTATCCTTTAGATTTTACATTTGTATGCCCTTCGGAATTAATTGCATTTGATCATCGTATCGAAGAATTTAAGAAACGAGGCGTTGAAGTAATAGGTGTTTCTATTGATTCTGTATTCACTCATAACGCATGGCGCAACACAGCGATTAATGATGGCGGTATTGGGCAGGTAAGATACCCGCTGGTTGCTGACATGAAGCATGAAATTTGCCAAGCTTACGATGTTGAGTTTGGAGATGCTGGAGTTGCTTTCCGTGGCTCATTCTTGATTGGTGAAGACGGTATTGTGTATCATCAAATCGTTAATCATTTGGCATTAGGGCGTGATATCGATGAAATGCTTCGTATTATTGATGCTTTAAGTTTTCATCAAGAACATGGCGAAGTATGTCCAGCTGGCTGGAAAGATGGCGATAAGGGTATGGCGGCATCTTCTGATGGGGTTGCATCTTATTTGGCAGAAAATGCAGATAAGCTTTAATTTCGACAGACAAAATTAAAGTTTATATTTTCAAGCTATTTGGGAATACTATAAAAACCGCAGAAAAATATTCTGCGGTTTTTTTGTTAGACAGATAACTATTTTTTGGAGATCCCAGTGTCTATAGAAAGAATAATCGAGTTGGAAACTAAGCTAGCCTACCAAGAAGACACTATTCTTCAGCTCAACGATGTAGTGTGTCGACAGCAAAATCAGATCGATGCGCTGCTTGAGAGGTATGAGTTATTGGCCTCATCAACAAAGATATTATCTGATAAATTTTTAGAAGAGCCTGAAGAAATCGTTAGACCCCCACACTACTAAATAATTGTGTTGTCACTCTAGCTAAGATTTATCTTAGCTCTCAGTTTCCACTTGATCGTCTGTGGTGAAAAAATCCGACCCCATCATAGCTGTAGTGTTTAAAATTCCCCTCCCTGAGACCGAAGGTATCAATATATGTGCTGGTTTTTTTAGACCATTAAGAAAAGGCCCTACAAGACGAGCATTGGTGAGTGAGCGGATCAAACCCAGAGCTATGCTTGCAGCATCCATGTTTGGCATAATCAATACGTTTGCTCTTCCAGTGATGTTGGTGTTATTGCAAATAGTCTCCCTGAGCGTTTCATTTAGAGCAGACATGGAATGCATTTCACCATCAATTTCAGTATGAGAAATTTCAGTGCGAAGTTTTTCCGCAGCTCGTTTCATTTTATGAGCTGACTGGTCATCATACGTTCCGTAGTTGGAGTGTGATAGTAGAGCAACTTTTGGCGTGACGCCGCATCCTTTTACAAAATTGATCGCATCTTTTGTGATGTCAACAATCTGCTCTTCAGTGGGATTTACATTAATAAATGCATCAGCCAGAAATAGTGGCCCATCATCCAATAGTAAAATGCAGATAGATGAAACGCTGCTGTTGTCATTGCGCGGAGAAATGATACTTGTAATTTTGCTGAGATGTTGGTCATAGCGACCAGATTTTCCGCAGATTAATCCGTCAGCATCTCCCAATGCCACCATGATAGATGCAATCACTGTGTTGTCTGTATGTATTGAATTCCTTGCGGTTTCCACAGAAATGCCAGAACGCCCCACACATTTATGATAATGCCGCCAGTAATTTTCATGATGATCGCCATCCTCAGGATTAAAGATCTGCAGATCAACATCCGGGGTGATGCGTAAGTTCATTTCTTTGATTTTACGATCAATTACAGCGGGCCGACCAATCAGTATTGGTGTGGCTATTTTTTCGTCAATAACGCCTTGCATAGCGCGAAGTACGTCATCATTTTCACCTTCAGCATAGGCTATTCTTGGTGGGTTTTTTCGAGCTCTTTCGATCATAGGCTGCATAAACAGCTGACTACGATTGACGTAGCTATGCAGCTTGTTTCGGTATGCTCGAAGATCTTTTATTGGTCTGGTGGCAACACCACTTTCCATGGCTGCTTTGACAACAGCTAAGGGTATCTCTTCAATAAGACGAGGATCAAATGGCTTAGGAATAAGGTAATCTGGACCAAACTTGAGATCTTCTCCGGCATAGGCTTGAGCAACTACCGGCGAAACTTCTCGGTGAGCTAGATCGGCAATAGCCTTGACGCAAGCCTGTTTCATTTCATCATTGATTATGGTTGCCCCGCAATCTAGGGCACCCCGAAATATAAAAGGAAAACAGAGAACATTATTGACTTGATTTGGATAGTCAGAGCGGCCTGTTGCTATGATTGCATCAGGCCTAGCAGCCTTGGCTAACTCGGGCATAATCTCAGGCGTTGGGTTAGACATAGCAAGTATTAATGGATTGGGCGCCATCTTTTTGACCATATCTGCTTTTAGAATTCCTGGACCAGACAAGCCTAAAAATAGATCGGCGCTTGCTATAGCGTCATCAAGGGTTCTATCACTGGTTTCAACTGCATAATCTTCTTTCCAGGGGTTCATTCCAACCCCTCTGCCTTTGTATATGACGCCATTACGGTCAATCATTCGAACATTTTCTTTGCGCAGACCCATAGTTACAAGAAGGTTTACGCAGGCAATACTTGCCGCGCCAGCGCCAGTCACAACAATTTTTATGTCCTCTATATTTTTTTCTACGATTCGCAGACCATTATATACGGCTGCAGCCGACACAATAGCTGTCCCATGTTGATCATCATGGAAAACAGGTATGTTCATTCGCTCTCTTAATTTCTGCTCAATAAGAAAGCATTCAGGGGCTTTAATATCTTCTAGGTTGATGCCACCAAAAGTGGGCTCAAGTGAGGCAACGATATCTATGAATTTATCTGTATCAAGCTCGTCAATTTCGATATCAAATACATCGATATTGGCAAATTTTTTAAATAAAACTGCCTTTCCTTCCATCACAGGTTTCGATGCTAGGGGTCCTATGTCTCCAAGACCCAAAACTGCGGTTCCATTGGTGATCACACCGACAAGATTACCACGAGCAGTAACTTTATCTACGTCTGCAGGATTTTTTACAATATAACCACAGGCGTAAGCTACTCCTGGTGAGTATGCCATGGCTAGATCGCGTGCATTAGCCATTGGTTTGGTGGGTCGGATTTCCAGTTTTCCTGGCGAGGGTTCCATGTGATAGCGAAGAGATCTTTCTTTGAATGAATCGTCCATCGTTCTTTCTCGTAATTTAAGGATCAGGGTGATTTTTGGGTTAAATTCTAATACCCTGAGAATCGGATATTCTAACGCGAGAGTGAATATTATTCCTAAGAAAATTGTCTTATTCTAATTTTAATTATTGAGTTACTGGGGGTTATGCTTTAAATATTGATTTATGATGTAAGCAGTAACGTTATCAACAACAGGTACGAGGTAAAAAGTATGCCGCTTATCCATTATATTGAATCTAATGGTGACGAATATGAGGCCGAGGTAGCTCTTGTTGATTCGGTGATGCAGGGCGCAGTAGACGCTATGATTGACGGAATTTTAGCCGAATGCGGAGACAAGTGTCGTTGCGGGGCGTGCCACTGTTATGTCGATGAAGATTTGGTGGGTAGAGTAGGGGAAGCGAGTGATGCAGAAAAAATCATGCTATAAATGGTTGTTGACCCCCAGATCAATAGTCGACTGAGCTGTCAAATAGTAGCAACTAAAGAGTTAGACGGATTGGTGGTTAGACTACCTAAATCGCAGATATTGATTAATCTAAACCTGTTTAGAGAGCTTCCAGCATGTTTTGTGTAGATGATTTTCTAGTTACTCCCAGCCCCCGAGCTCTCTCCATTTATTGACGACCTTGCAGAATAATTCTGCAGTTCTTTCTGCGTCATATAGCGCAGAATGAGCCTCGCTGTTATCAAACTCTATGTCTGCAACCTTGCATGCTTTCGCTAAAACGGTTTGACCGTAAGCTAGGCCGCCTAATGTAGCTGTGTCAAAACATGAAAAACTATGGAATGGGCTTTGCTTGATATTATTTCGCTTGGCAGCGCTGTTTAAAAAACTGAGATCAAAATGAGCATTATGGCCAACCAGAACAGCTCTACTACAGCGAGCTTCTTTGGTTACATCACGAATTTCTTGAAAAAATAAATTTAATACTTCCTCTTCATCCAGGGCTATACGGTAAGGGTCATTTGGGTCAATTCCTGTTATATCGAGTGCGGCTTGCTCAATATTTGATCCTTCAAATGGAATCACCGAGTGTAAAATATTACAGTCTGGCCTCAATATGCCTTCATCATCAATGGAGAGAGTGACGGCCCCAATTTCTAAGAGGGCGTCTGTTTCGGAATTAAAACCACCTGTTTCCACATCGACTACAACAGGCAAGAAGCCCCTAAATCTGTCCGACATTAATTGATGCATGAGTCCCCACTTAAGTTAGTTGTTGGGCTATGTTACTTGCCATTGTCTCATTTCACCTGCCCCAAGCGGGGTGATTGTATTTTTCATGAAAGGTAATTTAGTAGGATTTTTCCAGGGCATTTTTTTTAGCGTGATAGTATCGATATTGCGAGGGACCCCATAGAAGTCCGGACCATGATGGCTAGCAAAACCTTCAAGTTTATCAAGAGCTCCAGCTAGCTCAAAGGCTTCTGCATAGAACTCAATGGCTGCATGATTTGAGTAACAGCCGGCGCAACCGCATGCATTTTCTTTGCTGCATGTTGTATGTGGCGCGGAATCAGTTCCAAGAAAAAATCTAGGATCGCCGCTAGTAGCCGCAGCAATTAGTGCTTTTTGGTGGACATCTCGCTTCAGGATAGGCAAGCAGTAGTAATGAGGCTTAATGCCACCTGCAAGCATGTGGTTGCGGTTATATAGAAGATGTTGCGGGGTAATGGTTGCAGCCAACCCATGAGGTCTTTCAGCTACAAATTGTGCACCTTCCTTTGAGGAAATATGCTCAAGAACAATACTGAGTTCGGGAAAATTATGGATTAGTTTTTGTAACTGTTGATCTATAAAAACAGCCTCGCGATCAAAAATATCAACGTTATGGTCATTAACTTCGCCATGAAGCAGCAAGGGTATTGCTTCTTTTTCCATCTGTGAGAGAACGGAGGCGATGTTGCTTAGTTTTGTGACCCCTGAATCAGAATTTGTTGTGACGCCAGCAGGATAGTATTTGCATGCGAAGATTTGACCAGAGGCTTTAGCTTGGCTGATTTCTTCTGGCTTTGTATTGTCAGTAAGGTATAAGACCATCATGGGCTGCCACAATGAACCAGTCGGCCGGCTCTCTAAGATACGATTACGGTAAGCTATAGCTTGCTTGGTATTCGTCACTGGTGGGTTTAAATTGGGCATGACAACAGATCTGCCGAAGTATCGTGCAGCGTCTGGCACAGTATGAATTAATGCTTCATTGTCTCGCAAATGAACATGCCAATCATCTGGTCGAGTTATTGTTAGTTGCATTTTATTTGTCATGTTTTCTGCGTTTCTGATCATTTTTTAGTTAGAGTCGGTACTGAATGCTACCGGAATCTAGATATGCTTTATAGTAAATAGCACATAATTATAACCTTTCTTATTAGCATGCTTGTTGTTTTCTGTGTTTATTGTCGCTTGTTTGTTGTGAAACTTGCCAGCAGCATATTAGAATAGTGAGTATTTGTGGTTGTCAAAGTTGTCTAATCAGGAGTTTATTTATAGTGTCCGATATTAAGAAGGTGGTTTTAGCTTACTCTGGAGGTCTTGATACCTCAGTAATTGTCAAATGGCTGCAAGAAACATATCAATGTGAGGTGGTAACTTTTACAGCCGATATTGGCCAAGGCGAGGAAGTGGAGCCTGCAAGGCTCAAAGCTGAAGCTTTAGGTGTTAAAGAGATCTATATAGATGATTTACGTGAAGAGTTTGTTCGCGATTACGTATTTCCCATGTTTCGTGCAAATGCTATTTATGAGGGCGAATACTTGCTGGGCACTTCAATTGCGCGCCCTCTAATTGCCAAGCGATTAATTGAGATTGCTAACGAAGTAGGCGCTGATGCCATATCTCATGGCGCAACAGGCAAGGGGAATGATCAGGTGCGTTTCGAGCTAGGTGCTTATGCTTTAAAGCCAGGAATTAAAGTGATCGCCCCGTGGCGTGAATGGGATTTGAGCTCAAGAGAAAAACTGATGGATTACTGTGAAGCCCATCAAATCCCTGTTGATTTTTCTGGGAAAAAGAAAAAATCACCTTACTCAATGGATGCAAATTTACTGCATATTTCGTATGAAGGTGGGGTTTTAGAAGATCCGTGGGTGGAGTCAGAAGAGGATATGTGGCGCTGGACGGTTTCTCCAGAGAAGGCGCCTGAAAAGCCTACTTACATAGAGATCAGTTACGAAAAAGGGGATATTGTTGCAATTAATGACCAGTCTATGTCTCCGGCAGAAGTGCTAACCTATTTAAATAAAGTGGGTGGCGACAACGGTATAGGCAGGCTGGATATAGTTGAAAATCGTTATATTGGCATGAAGTCTCGTGGTTGCTATGAAACCCCAGGCGGTACAATTATGTTGCGTGCGCATAGGGCCATTGAATCACTCACCTTAGATCGCGAATCGGCGCATCTGAAAGACAGCCTGATGCCTAAATATGCAGAGGTTGTTTATAACGGATACTGGTGGTCACCAGAACGCTCAATGCTTCAGGGGCTGATCGATACTACACAGGATGTAGTTAACGGAACCGTGCGATTGAAGTTATACAAAGGCAATGTTGTTGTAGTGGGTCGCAAGTCGGAAGACAGTTTATTCGATGAAAAAATTGCCACCTTCGAGGACGATGATGGAGCTTACGATCAAAAAGATGCTGAGGGCTTTATAAAGTTGAATGCATTACGCCTAAGGATTGCTGCAAATAAGGGTCGAAAACTAGGCTGATATTTACAGTAAGATCAATTCCTAGGCTGTTTAAAAAGTATTTAGCCGGAGAAAATTCAAGATATGCGCTTACTACATACCATGTTGCGTGTTGGAGATCTCAATCGATCTGTGTATTTCTACACTAATATTCTAGGCATGAAGTTGCTGAGAACGAAAGATTATCCTGAAGGTGAATTCACATTAGCTTTTTTGGGTTATGACGACGAATTAGCTAGTACTGTTCTTGAGTTAACCCATAACTGGAATATAGACCATTACAACCTAGGCGATGGATATGGGCATATTGCTATTGGGGTGCGAGATATCTATAGCGCTTGTGAGCAGATAAGAGCTTCTGGTGGGGTTATTGTGCGTGAACCCGGACCCATGAAGCATGGCAGTACCCTGTTAGCTTTTGTAGAAGATCCTGATGGCTATAAAATAGAGTTATTATCCGAAGATGAAGCATAACTATCTGGTGGGTATTGAATGAGTATAGTTTTTTTGAATCATGCTTATCTTCCTGCAGAGGAAGCTAAAATATCACCAATGGATAGAGGGTTTCTATTTGGGGACAGTATTTATGAGGTGTTGCCCTCATACAACGGCGAGATAATTGGATTTAACCTTCACATCAATCGCTTGAATAGGAATATGTCTGCAATAGGCATTAGATTGGAATGGTCTCATGACGAATGGATAAAGGTGTGTAAAGCCCTTCTTGAAAAGAATGGTCTTGGTAATTTGGGTATTTACTTACAAGTAAGTCGGGGCACAGCTCCTGTACGCTCGCATGCTTATACAACAGATATTGATCCAACAATTTTTGCTTTTTCTTTTGAAATTACTCCGGAGCAGCCGGCAAGCAAGTCGAAGGTGACCCCTTACAGAGTGGCTACAAGCCTTGATCTTCGGTGGGCTCGTTGTCAAATTAAGTCTACGGCATTATTAGGCAATGTTATGCATTTCCAACATGGACATCAAAAAGGTTTTAACGAGACGCTGCTTTATAATGATCACAATGAATTGACAGAGGGCAGCACCTGTAATGCCTATATCGTTAAAAATGGGGTAATCTCTACACCACCACTAGATAACCACATTTTACCAGGAGTTACTCGACACATCTTACTGGATCTTTTGCGAAGAAATGACTCCATGCAAATTGAGGAGCGAGTTATTTTAATGGATGAGGTGTTTGCTGCTGACGAGGTTTGGGTGACTAGCTCTTCTAAAGAGATAATCCCAGTTATTGAAGTTGACGGCAAGACAATCGGAAACGGTGAGGTTGGAGATGTATGGTTGGCCGCACAAAAAGTTTACTCTATCGGGAAAAGAGGCTATTAAGATAGTTAGTTTTTCTATTTTTATGTAAGCTCGTTTATGCGATCAGTGTCGATAAATGGCTGCGAAGGAGTGTTACCCGCATTATGTCTCGTCCCACTAAAGCATTAATTGATCTGGATGCATTGAGATATAATTGCAGCCTAGCGAACAGTCTGTCTCCTTGCTCTAAAACGATGGCAGTTATCAAGGCTGACGCATATGGACATGGTGCCTTAGCTGTTGCTCAAGCTCTTAAAGGTGTTGTGGCAGCTTTTGGCGTTGCTTCGACAGAAGAGGCTGTCGAGCTTCGCGACGGTGGAGTGAAAAATCCAATTCATTTACTTGAAGGCACATTTTCTGATGATGAGGTTATGCTCGCCTCAGAATATGGATTTTCTCTTTCATTGGTCAATGAGAGCCAAAAACGAGCCATACTTGACGCCAAGCTTCCTTCCCCGTTAGATGTTTGGATTGATGTTGATACAGGAATGCATCGTCTTGGCATAGCCCCAAAAGATTTGCTAACCACCTATCAAGAGCTGTTGGCTTCAAGCAATGTGACAAAAAATATTGTTTTGGCCACCCACTTTGCTTGTGCTGATGATGCAAGTAATGACTTCACGGCAATACAGTTAGCTTGCATTAATGAAGCAATGAATGGGCTCTATGCGCCTACCAGTTTTGCTAATTCAGCAGGGTTGCTGGACTGGCCAGAAACGAGATCAGACTGGAATCGATTGGGTCTCATGCTTTATGGAAGTTCACCATTTGCATCACATCAGGATGAAGCTGCTACCTTGCAACCAGTAATGACACTAAGATCTGAAGTTATTGCTCTTCGTTCTATCGAAGTCGAAGAAACGGTTGGCTATGCCGCCACTTGGACAGCCCGCCGTCAGACAATTATTGCTACTGTGGCAATAGGGTATGGCGATGGCTATCCCCTTAGCGCATCAAATGGTACGCCGGTATTGATTCGCGGACAACGATGCCCCTTAGCTGGCCGGGTCTCCATGGATATGATTACAGTAGATGTAACAGACCTTCCGTCTGTAGAGATGGGAGATGAGGTTATTCTTTGGGGAAAAGAGCTTTCTGTTAATGAGATTGCCGAAAGTTCTGGCACCATTAGTTATGAATTATTCGCACGGATGCCTTCTCGCACCCCTCGATTTTATACGGAAGATTATACTAGGTAATCAAACCATATTCTTTTCTGAGTATTTCTATGATCTCAGCCTTGGGGTTCTCTGATAGACCTATTTTTTCACCGGTAATCTTTTCGGCAATAGAAGCATAAGTTTTTGATACAGCCATTAGCATTTCTTCTGGCAGGTCGGTGTTTCTAGCAATGATTTGACGCTCATCCATACGATCTTTGTTTAGTAATATATCAGGATCAGGGAAATAGTTAAGCAGTAGTTGACGAAAATCTTCCTTTGAATTTTCTATTATTTTTCCATCTCTGTAGTTGGACCCATCCCAAATTCTGGAAGAATCAGGCGTACCAACTTCATCCATATAGATTAGTTTCTCATTTCCTTTTTTGTCTGTAACGTAGCCAAATTCAAATTTTGTATCCACAAAAATTTGGTCCAACTTAGCTAGCTCAGCACTTATGACATCAAAGCCCTGCGTTAGTAGTGTTTCATAAAGATTGATATCAGAGATATTTTTAAAATTAAAAGCTTGATAGTTAGAAACAATATCAGCCCGAGTGATATTGACATCATCTACTTCAGGTATGCCCGGCAGGCCTTTTAAGATCCCTTTAGTTGATGGTGTAATCAAAAGCTCAGGGAGTCTCTGGTCTTTTTTTAGTTCATTTTTAATTTGGATCCCGCAAAATTCACGCTCACCTTTAGAATATGCCCTCCACATAGAGCCAGTAATGTATTGCCTGCATATGGCTTCAATCATTAAAGGCTTTGCTTTTTGTACTATCCAGACAAATGGGTGGGGAATATCAAGAATATGGCTATCCGCTAAATTTTTTTCGCGGAACAATTTGAACCAATAATTAGAAATAGCATTGAGCGAGGCCCCTTTCCCTGGCACTCCGTTCATCTCCTTTTCTCCATGCCAGATACAGTCAAATGCAGAAATTCGATCGCTAATTACCATAACTGCTAATGGAGCATCAGGGGCTAAATTGTAGCCCTTTTCTTCTATTAGTCGCTGGCTATCTTCGGGTGTGAGTGAATACACTGAGCGGACTTTTCCACTATGAATTGGCCTATCTGTGCGTATGGGCAGATCATTATTAATAGCTAGTATTTTGTCAGCAAGGGCCACTTTCAGTCATCCTATTTTGTTGTATTTTTGGTTATTCTGCTCATAATTTAGTTTTTTTGGCACGAAATTCTACCAGATGATGCTCACGTTGTTATATGTTTCGACCTCTTGGCGCTAAAATTAAGAATTTAGCTTGGCCTGACTGCATATTTTCCGCTACCTTGTAGAAAAATTATTACTGCTCCAATAAGGTAAAAACCCTGAATTTCTAGAGTCCAGCCACCATAATTGTTGGTTTGCAATAACTGATGGCTATGGAATAGAAGAATGGCAAACA
>JBLIIR010000015.1:0-22674 GCA_047635255.1 Porticoccus sp.
GTGTCGAAGTAGGAATCATAACTGGTCGATCATCTACGCTTGTAGCAAGAAGGGCGGAAGAGCTTGGTATAAAATTAGTGATCCAAGGCAGGGAAGATAAGCTGGTTGCCCTAGAGGAGGCCCTGAGGGATGACAAAGAAAATCACAGCTACAAAATGCAAGAAATCGCATTTCTTGGTGATGATTTACCGGATCTTCCTGTAATTAGCCGAGTGGGGTTAGGGGTTGCGGTAGCTGACGCCCATAATTTTGTAGCCAAGCACTCTCATTGGCAAACTTCAGAAAAAGGCGGGTGCGGGGCGGTAAGAGAGCTGGCCGAATTGATCTTGCAAGCCAAAAATACTCTGGATTCAATTTTACTGGACTACCTCTAGAGAAATAAATTACTAGTAGGAATTACTTTTTTGAAAAATATATTTAACTATGCGTAATCTGCTTTTAACAATCATGCTTTTAGGTATAGCTGGAATTTTTTTATTGTTCTGGCTTGCACAGCCTGAAATTTTTATGAAGAAGCCCAACTATAGCTCAAGCGCTATCGACAGAAAATTTGATAGCTATATGCTAAGTATATCAATGCTTGAGTTTAACAAAGAAGGGAAGTTAGCATCCAAGATAGAGGCTGATCACACTAGTTATTTTAAAGAAAGCAATCGCATTAAGCTCAACAAACCAAAACTCACATACTATCAAACACAAGATTCTACCAGACCCTGGTATCTTAAAGCAGCCAAAGGCGAAACAACCAACAATGGCAAGAATATAATATTCAGAGAAGATGTGTCTGCATGGAAATATCTGGCCAATGGAGACAAAAGTGAACTTAAGACCGAAAAGTTGATTCTGTATCCTAAAACACATACTGTTGAAACTGACCGCAAGGTTAGAATGATTAGCCCAAATGGAGAATCTGTGGGCGTCGGAATGAAAGGAAATCTAGACACGGAAGTATTCAAGCTCCTCTCTGACGTCCAAGGAATCATCCATGGTCGCTAAAGTTATTCTTTTGTTAGGTGTATTCAGCTGGTGTATATTTTCCAACGCACTCCCTGATGATAAAAAAGCGCCCATTAAAATCATATCAGATCGTGCAGAGCAAAACGAACAGGAAGGCACCGCCACCTATGAAGGTTCGGTAATTGTTCAGCAAGGGAGCATAAAAATTAATGCGGACAAAGTAACTGTAACGACTAACATCAAAGAAGGCGATAAAATCGTGGCTACAGGAACCCCTGCTCACTATCAGCAAATCCAAAATACTGAAGACGGACTTGTTTTAGCAAGTGCAAATACTATTAACTATTTTCTTAAAAATGAAAGAATTGGGCTAATCAAAGACGCCAGTCTCGAGCAAAATGGTACAACCATAACTGGAGATACAATTGACTACGACCTAAAAGCAGCAACTGTGAAAGCTTCTTCTGGGCAAAACAAAAAGAATCGGATAGAAATAATTATTCCACCCACTAAATAAAAAGGCCGCGTTTATGGCAGTACTCAGGGCTCTTAACCTCTCTAAAAGCTATAAAAAAAGACCTGTCATTCGGGATGTTTCGCTTTCAGTAGAAAGCGGCGCCATAGTTGGCCTACTGGGGCCAAATGGTGCCGGGAAAACGACATGTTTTTATATGATAGTTGGCTTAATCGCACAAGATGGCGGAGAGGTTTTCATTGGAGAGGAGAATATCACCAATCTGCCAATGCATGGGCGCGCAAAAAAAGGCATTGGCTATCTGCCCCAAGAGGCATCTATATTCAGAAAAATGAGCGTAGAAAACAACATTTTAGCTATTCTAGAAACACGAAATGATCTCGATAGCATTCAACGTAGAAATAAAACTAACGAGTTATTAGAAGAGTTTCATCTTACTCATATTCGAAATTCTGTGGGTCTCAGTCTCTCAGGGGGTGAGCGCCGAAGAGTAGAAATTGCTAGATCCCTAGCTACAGAGCCCAACTTTATTCTCCTTGATGAGCCTTTTGCAGGAGTCGATCCCATCTCCGTAAATGACATTAAGCAAATTATTCGGCATCTGAAAAGCAAGGGGATTGGTGTTCTGATCACTGATCATAACGTACGTGAGACTCTCGATATCTGTGAGCATGCTTATATTGTCGGCGAAGGAAAAGTTATTGCAGAAGGGCAGGCCTCTGAAATAGTGGCCAATCAGCAAGTTCGAGAAATATATCTAGGCGAAGACTTTGTGCTTTAATGGCAATTACCCCGCTTGGTCTATTTCAAAAATTTCAACTATATTTAGTATTTTCTCAACTTAGGCATAAAAATTGCTTGTGCAACATCTCATCCTCAGACTAAACTTTCATTAGAGTTTTTCATCCCTAAACTAGAGCTATCATAAAGTCCCATGAAGACAGGCCTGCAGTTAAATCTTACTCAAAACCTAGCAATGACCCCGCAACTACAGCAGGCCATAAGGTTTCTTCAGCTATCTTCACTGGACCTCCTTCAAGAAATTCAACAAAGCCTATACAGCAATCCACTTTTAGAGCTTGAAGAAGAGACAGAAGATTTAGATGCCTTTGAGAAACAACCAACAGATGAACCTATAGACAGATCTATCGAGGATCTAACTATAAGTAACTGGGAGGAAAAAATACCGGAAGAGCTACCCCTCGATACCACATGGGATGATGTTTACGAACCAACTAGCCATAAGGCGGCGGAAAATAGTGGCTTTAGGGGAGATGAAGAGATCGATCTAACCACTGACTCCCTTAAGGATCATTTGACATGGCAACTCCATCTAGCGTCTCTCTCTAAGATGGAATTCTTAATTGGAGAACATATTATTGACTCGATTGACGAGAATGGAATGCTTTCTGTGGCGGCCGAGGATATCCAAATATTGCTAGGTGGCACAACAAGACTTGAAGATGTGCATGGAGTGCTATATCAAGTACAACAGTTTGACCCCCCGGGAGTCGGAGCAAGAACTCTCTCTGAATCACTGCTAATACAAATAGATCAACTCTCAGAGAACACAGAATATCTAAATGAAGCCCGGCTATTGGTGTCTGATTATATTGATCTGTTGGGCGAAAATAACTATCAGCGACTCCAAAAAATTACCGGATACACCGCGGTAGTTATCAATGCGGCTATATTTTTAATAAAAACTTTATCGCCTCATCCGGGGGATAAATGGAATAGCGAGCCCATACGGTATATTACACCTGATGCGATTGTACATAAATCAAATGGATTCTGGCATGTATTGCTAAATGAGGACATCACACCAAAACTGAAGATTAATGAACAGTATGCATCTTTAGTCAGGCGGGGGGATTCCAGTCAAGAAAACGACTTTATAAAAAGCCATCTACAGGAAGCAAAATGGCTGATTCGAAGCATAGAGAATCGCAATGAAACTCTATTAAGGGTTGCTTCCTGCATCATCAAACAACAACAAGAATTTTTTGAGCAAGGACCGATCGGTATGAAGCCTATGATTTTAGCGGATATAGCAGAAGAGCTAGAACTTCATGAATCCACTATATCTCGGGTAACCACTCAAAAATACATAGATACACCACTGGGTATCTATGAACTAAAATATTTCTTCTCAAGCCATGTAAAAACATCACACGGAGAAGAGTTTTCATCTACGGCAATTCGCGCTATCCTAAAAAAAATTGTCAGCACTGAAGATTCAGTGCGCCCTTTAAGTGACAACAAGCTAACATTCTTGTTGAATGAAATGGGTATTCAGATTGCACGCCGTACGGTTGCTAAATACAGAGAGAGCGCAGGCATTGCTACTTCTAGTAAACGAAAATACGCCCAAGCACCATGCGATAAAAATAAATGGAGACCCATATGCAACTAACCATCAGCGGCCATCACCTAGCTATAACTGCCCCAATTAGAGAACATGTTACAAGTAAACTAGAAAAATTAGAGCGCCACCATAACCATATTACCAGCATTCATGTTATTGTCTCGGTAGAAAAACTGCTACAAAAAGCGGAGGCCACTATACATATAAGTGGCGGAGAATTGTTTGCCGCCACCGAACACGAAGACCTGTATGCAGCAATAGATTTACTTGCAGACAAGCTAGATCGACAGCTTATTAAGCACAAAGAAAAACACCGAGAAAGATGATCATACATGAAGCTATCTGATCTAATCCCATTTGAAAATATTGTCATCGACGCTGCGGGAAAAAGCAAAAAAAGAATCTTAGAAGATCTCTCCTTCTTTCTTTCAGGTCGAGTCAATGGTATTGACTCAGAGAAATTGTATCAGGGTTTGCTTGCAAGAGAACGCTTAGGTAGCACGGGTATAGGGGAAGGGGTAGCGATACCACATTGTCGGATGCCTGGATGCGAAAAAATTACAGCGGCTTTTTTTAAGCTGGATAGCCCGGTAGATTTTGACTCCACAGATAACATATTGGTTGATCTAGTCTTTACTTTAGTTGTCCCCGAAGAGAAAAACAACGCACACCTAGATGCACTATCATCCATTGCAGAATTACTGCAGGATAAAAAAACCTGCGAAATACTAAGGAATTCTTCATCCAAGGAAGTGTTTTATCAGGCGATCAAAAATGGAGGGGGTTAAGAAAAAAATGAGGCTCATTATTGTCAGCGGGCGGTCTGGTTCTGGTAAAAGCACAGCTCTTAACATGCTAGAAGATGCTGATTTCTCATGCATAGATAATCTGCCTGCTAAGCTTCTTCTTGGATTGATCGAGCACGCATCTCACTTTAAAAAAAGCCATCGATATAATAATCTGGCCGTAGGAATTGACGCAAGAAGTCTGGAGAATGACTTAGCTCAACTACCAGACATTCTTAACCAGATTAAAAATTATGGAGTAAGCTATGAAGTAGTATTTCTCGATGCATCTAACGATGTGTTGATTCAGCGTTTCAGTGAAACAAGCCGAAAACACCCGCTAAGTTCCAGTAAAGTAGCAATCAAAGAGGCTGTATTGCTAGAAACAAAACTGCTGGACTCTATTTCTACCTTAGCGGATCGAAAAATTGACACCAGCAATATGAACCTCCATCAGCTCAGGAGCGTTATAAAAAAACAGTTAATTCCAAGCAATGAAAATACCACTTCTATTCTATTTGAATCTTTTGCATTTAAGTATGGCGTGCCAACTGATGCAGATTTTGTTTTTGATGTTCGTTGCCTACCAAACCCACATTGGAATATTGAGCTACGAGGTTGCAATGGTAATGAAAGCCCAATCATTAAATTTTTTGAGCAAGAAAAAGAAGTATCTAAAATGTTGTCAGACATCAGCGTCTTTCTAACATGCTGGCTTCCAAAATTTCAAGAAACCAATCGCAGCTATGTCACTATTGCAATTGGTTGCACTGGAGGACAGCATCGCTCTGTATATATTAGCAACATGCTGAAAAAAATCTTTGAAAAAGATTATACCAACACTCAAACATGGCATAGGGAGTTGGGCTAACTTAACGGGCAACCTAATAATTAATATGTCACAATCAATAAGCATACAACTCGCTATTATTAACAAACTAGGCCTTCATGCTCGTGCAGCAGCACAGCTAGCATCTACTGCGAATAAATACAGCTGCACTATAAAAACCGGTCGAAGCCAAGATAAGCTAGTGGATGCCAAAAGTGTAATGTCCTTGTTATTGCTTGCGGCAAGCAACGGTACAATCTTACACTTTAACATTCAGGGAAGTGACGCAGAAAAAGCGTATAAAGATATAGAGCAATTGCTAGCCAACCGATTTAACGAGGCGCAATAAAACTACATGTCTCTTGGCAAGAAGTATGCAATGACCGCTGTAAACCTTAAACACCCGCCTATAAACTATTGTTTGGTCTATGGCCATAACCAAGGATACTCCTTCAATGCAGGGGCATAACGCAAAAGTTAGTCAGCTCTCTCAGCTTGCGAGCATTCACGAGTTAATGGATTCCAGTGATGTTCGCTTACTGAGCTACATGCTTAACCACTTGACGCCTGCTGATATTGCCCACCAAATAGAATCAGCGCCACATAAAGCACGTCGAGTCCTGTGGGACCTGATCGATAAAGAGCTTAAAGGTCAAGTGATAGGAGAGTTGAGCGAAGAGCTTAGTGGAGAAATTCTCAAGGAAATGGAGAGCCCTGAAGTAGCCTCTCTGACAGAAGGTCTAGATCCAGACGATATAGCAGATATTCTTCAACAGCTGCCTGAAGAAATTATTCCAGAAGTATTACAGGCAATGAGCGCACAAGACCGGCTTCGAGTCGAAAGTATTCTTAGTTATGCCGAAGATACAGCTGGCGGCCTAATGAATACTGATACCATTACTGTAAGGCCAGACATAACAATTGATGTTGTATTGCGCTACCTAAGGCGCCATGAAGAGCTTCCTAATACCACGGATAGCATATTTGTAGTCAACAGAGAGGATTCTCTTCTAGGTATTTTACCTCTTGGTAAATTATTGACCTCCAGCTCAGATATCACGGCCAGAGAGATCATGGTTGTTAGAACTGAGGGTATCTATGCAGATATGCCTGATTCTGAGGTTGCGCACTTATTTAAAAAAAATGATTGGGTGTCCGCTCCAGTAACAAATCAAGAACACAAATTATTAGGGCGCATCACTATTGATGACGTGGTTGACGTGATGAGTGATAAGGCCAACCATTCTATGCTTAGTCTAGCGGGACTGAGCGACGAGGAGGGAACATTTACCTCTATTGGGCGAACAGCTCCCAGAAGGGCAGTTTGGCTTGGCATTAATTTAATGACTGCCATTTTAGCCTCTTCGGTAATTAATATCTTTGAAGCTACAATCGAAAAGGTAGTAGCACTAGCCATACTAATGCCCATTGTGGCAAGTATGGGCGGAGTCGCGGGCAGTCAAACGCTTACTGTTGTTATTCGCGGCATGGCATTAGGCCAAGTTGGTCGGAGCAATCTACGATGGCTGCTAAGCAAAGAATTTGCTGTAGGCGCCCTAAATGGGGTACTTTGGGCATTAGTAATGGGTGGGGTCGCAGCGTTCTGGTTTAAAGATCCCATCATTGCTGTAATTATTTCTTCAGCGATGGCTATAAACCTAATCGTAGCGGCATTGGCTGGAGCCACACTCCCGGTAATTCTGAAGTCTTGTCGAATTGATCCCGCTCTAGCAGGAACTGTTGCATTAACAACAATTACCGATGTGGTGGGCTTCTTTTCTTTTCTAGGGCTAGCTACAATATTTTACGGTTAACCACATATGACTGACAGACCAATCACCAACTCCGATCTATTTCCAGACCTGACAGAAAAAAATCCTATTGAGCCTATCGTCAAAAGTAAGTCTGCCCTAAAACGTGAAATGACCAATTTGCAAAAAATTGGCGAAAAGCTTATCAGTCTCTCTTCTGGAAAACTAGCAAAAATCCCAATGCCAGAAGAGCTGCTCGAAGCGGTAATGCTGGCAAGACGCCTAAAAAATCGTGAAGGGAAACGTAGACAAATGCAATATATTGGAAAATGTATGCGATCTGCTGATAGCCAAAAAATTACAGCGGCACTTGAATCCTTTGACCATCAAAGTGAAGGTTTTCGGCAAGAGCAGCAAAGATTAGAACAATGGCGGGATCGACTTATCGCTGAAGGAGACAGAGCTATTAGTGAGCTAATGCTAGAGTCACCAGAGATAGATAGGCAACATTTAAGGCAACTAATTCGGCAGGCACACAAAGAGGTTATGAAAAATAAGCCTCCTGCTGCAAGCAGAAAAATTTTTTTATACCTTCGAGATAACTGAAGGGTATTAGAACTTAGGGGCTCGTTTTCGCTCATTTTCTGTGAGCAGCTTCTTGCGTATACGAACTGATTTTGGTGTCACCTCCACCAGCTCATCATCTTGAACGAACTCAAGTGCCTGCTCTAGGCTATGATGTATGGGCGGAGACAAGACCAAGTTTTCATCTGTACCAGCAGCACGTATGTTGGTCAATTGCTTAGCTTTTGTTGGGTTAACAGGCAGGTCATTATTACGAGCATGGAGGCCTATAACTTGCCCCTCATAAACTTCAGCGCCATGACCAAGAAAAAGGCGTCCGCGTTCTTGTAAATTGAACAGAGCGTACGCCAAAGTCTTTCCTCTCACCATTGAGACTAAAACGCCATTTTGGCGTTTAGCTAAATCTCCTTGTTTGGCTGGACTATAACGATCAAAAATACTGGTCATTATGCCTGAACCACTGGTCATCGTTAGAAATTGCGAACGAAAACCAATTAGCCCACGAGAAGGCACTATGAACTCTAGGCGAACCCTTCCCTTCCCATCCATCTCCATATTCCCAAGCTCAGCTCTACGCAGACCAAACTCTTCCATTACAGAGCCTTGGTGCTGTTCCTCAACATCAATAACTACCTGCTCGAACGGCTCAAGAATTTCACCATCAACTTCTTTCGTAATAACCTCTGGTCTTGACACTCCCAGTTCAAATCCCTCACGACGCATATTTTCAATCAAGACCGACAAGTGCAATTCGCCGCGGCCAGAAACAACAAATTTATCTGGCGTATCGCCCTGCACCACCCTTAATGCAACATTATGAATTAACTCTTGCTCTAGGCGCTCTTTTATATTGCGAGAAGTGACAAACTTTCCTTCAAGGCCGGCAAAAGGAGAATTATTTACCTGAAACGTCATGCTTACCGTTGGTTCATCGACTGTCAGAGGTGTCAAGGGTTCTGGATGATCCGGGCTGCATATTGTGTCAGAGATATTGAGCTTATCGATTCCTGTGACACACACAATCTCACCCGCTTCCGCCTCAAGAACATCTACACGCTCAAGACCACTATAGCCCATAACTTGAAGTACTCTACCTTTGCGAGAGATTCCTTCGCTGTCGACTATAACAATCTGCTCGTTAGGCTTTAATTTTCCACGAGTAATCCTACCGACACCAATAACACCAACATAGCTATTATAGTCCAATGCACTGATTTGCATTTGCAGGGGGCCGTCTCTATTGACCACCGGAGACCGAACCTTGTCCACTATCATCTGCAAAAGAGGCGTCATATCTTCTGCCAAAGACTCAGGTTCATGGCCAGCAAACCCATTCAAAGCAGAAGCAAATATTATAGGAAAGTCCATCTGTTCATCGTTAGCGCCCAGTCGATCGAATAAGTCGAACACTTGATCTACAACCCAATGAGGCCTTGCGCCTGGGCGATCAACTTTATTTACAACCAAAATAGGGTTTAATCCTTGCTCAAAAGCTTTCTGAGTAACAAACCGAGTTTGAGGCATTGGTCCATCTACAGCGTCCACCAATAATAAAACTGAATCAACCATTGAGAGTACACGCTCAACTTCTCCCCCGAAATCAGCATGCCCAGGGGTATCTACAATATTGATATTATATCCATTCCACTTGAGAGCTGTATTTTTAGCAAGAATAGTTATACCGCGCTCTCTTTCTTGATCGCTTGAATCCATTATTCGCTCTGAATTCATATCTTTTCGATCGAGAGTGCCCGATTGCTGAAGAAGCTTATCAACTAAAGTGGTTTTACCATGATCAACATGGGCAATAATGGCAATATTCCGAAGATTTTCGATCACAAGACTGATCCTAGGTTGGGAAAAAAACGGCATTATACTGACCTGAGCTATTTGGAGATAGCAAAATGCATGAAAATGCTCACTTTAATTTTTTTAAACTTAAAAGATGCCGCCATAATTACAATTAATGTTTACATGACATGCTGTAGAAGCAACCCAAGCTAACATGGAAAAAATAAAGTGGTTTACAAAATATACCAATAAATGCACTATAAATGCACTATAAATGCACTATAAATGGTCTTTACGGCACCCTTATAGTGCAATTACATAGTGCAATTACATTTTCTTGGGCGCTATTATTGAGCCTGTTGGCTAATTATAGTATTGGCATAATTTTTGCTTTAGTAACTAAGTAGGGTAACAATAAAAACTACAGCTGATACCTAGAATAGAAGACCGCTAATGAAGCATTTTTTATATTGTAGCTAGGCATACTTAAATTTGGAGGAACAAATGTCACAAACTAAAAAACTTATTACAGAAAGTGAAGCGCGCTGGGTAGACCTTCGCTTTACGGATACAAGAGGGAAAGAGCAGCATGTGTCTTTTCCATCTAAAGATGTAGATGACGAATTTTTTAAAGTCGGTAAAATGTTTGATGGCTCATCAATTGAAGGTTGGAAAGGTATAAATGAGTCAGATATGATCTTAATGCCTGATGATACAACGGCCATTCTGGATCCATTTACTGACGAAGCAACCATAATTATCCGTTGCGATATTATTGAACCTTCTACCATGAAATCCTATGATCGCGATCCTCGCTCTGTTGCAAAACGAGCCGAAGAATATCTAGCTACAACCGGATTAGGCGACACTGCATTCTTTGGCCCAGAGCCAGAATTCTTTGTCTTTGATGATGTAAAATGGGGCTCCAATATAAGCGGTTCTTTCTATAAAATTAATTCTGAAGAAGGGGCGTGGTCTTCTGGTTCTGACTACTCAGATGGTAACATGGGTCATCGTCCCGGGGTCAAAGGGGGTTACTTCCCAGTGCCGCCAGTAGACAGCCTACATGATCTTAGAACTGCAATGTGTTCAGCAATGGAACAAATGGGGCTAGACATTGAAGTGCATCATCATGAGGTAGCTACGGCTGGGCAGTGCGAAATTGGGGTAAAATTTAACACTCTCGTCAAAAAAGCTGACGAAGTTCAAATTCTCAAGTACTGTGTACATAATGTTGCTCACGCCTATGGAAAAACTGCGACATTTATGCCCAAACCTCTTGTTGGTGACAATGGTTCCGGTATGCACTGTCATCAATCTTTCTGGAAAAATGGCGAAAATGCTTTTGCAGGAAATGGTTATGCAGGATTAAGCGAAACTGCACTTTACTATATTGGGGGAATAATCAAGCACGCAAAAGCCTTGAATGCTTTTGCAAATGCGTCCACCAATTCTTATAAGCGCCTAATTCCAGGATTTGAAGCTCCAGTAATGCTTGCCTATTCAGCTCGAAATCGCTCAGCGGCACTACGCATTCCTTATGTTGATTCACCCAAAGGAAAGCGTGTAGAGCTCCGATTTGGCGACCCAACAGCAAATCCCTACTTAATGTTTGCCTCTATGCTTATGGCCGGGATTGACGGAGTCATAAACAAAATACACCCAGGTGAGCCTGCAGATAAAGACCTTTATGACTTATCTCCAGAAGAAGGCGCCTTAATTCCACAAGTGGCTGGAAGCCTAAGGGAGGCTCTGGAAGCTCTGGACAATGACAGAGACTTCTTAACGAAAAGTGGGGTCTTTACAGATGAAATGATAGATGCCTACATTGAATTAAAAATGCAAGATGTGTACCGCGTAGAGCATACAACTCATCCAGTTGAATTTGATATGTATTACTCTGTGTAAAAACTGCAATCTGGCAAGTCGGGCTGAAAATTTTTCTGGCCCGACTTGCTGGCTCTTAAGTAAAAAATAGCGGCATAAAAAAACCAAGTCTTTAGGGGGTTCGTAATTCCTACTATTTGCTAATATGCAAGAAACCAAACTGATAGCCAGCTAAAATCATGAGAAAAGATAATCTACAAAATCTACTTTTAGACAGTCTTAGCGTATCAATTATCTTGTTAGATGAAAAGCTAACAGTTTCCTATTTAAATCCTGCAGCAGAAAACCTTCTCGATGCAAGCTCGATTCGCATCATTGGAGCACCAATATTAAATTTCTTACAGTCCGGCCAAAAATGCTCTTTAGGAGAAGTAGTACATTTATGTTCTCTGGATACAGCATTGAAGGAGGCCCAGCCCTTTACGCAGAGAGAGGCCAGCCTGCAGCTTTTAGATGGCCGTCACATCACTGTTGATCTTACTGCCTCCCCTATTGTCTGGGGCCAAGACAAAATGCTTTTGTTGGAGCTGCAGCCAATAGAAAGACTGTTGCAACTAAGTAAAGAAAACGAGCTGTTGTCTACGCACGATGCTACACGCAATATAGTCCGCGGCCTTGCGCATGAAATAAAAAACCCTCTCGGGGGGATTAAGGGTGCATCGCAACTACTCTCCGATGATTTAAGCAGCCAGCCAGAGCTTCTCGAGTTTACTGACATCATCTCTAGTGAGACTGATCGTTTATGCAGTCTAGTCGATCGACTGCTTGGATCAAACGCTCTACCTGAACTCTTGCCCACCAACATACATGAAGTACTTGAGTACATCGCCTCACTGACAGAAAAAGAAACGCTGGGCTATATAGAGATAGAAAGAAACTACGATCCAAGTATTCCGGAAATCAATGGCGATAGAGGGCAGCTAATCCAGGCATTGTTAAATATTGCCCGCAATGCTGTACAAGCATTACAAAACAGCGCGCAAAAAACCCCAAAAATTTGGATCAAAACTCGTATTGAAAGGAATTTCACCATTCGAAACGTCAGCTATAAAATGGTTTGCTGCGTTGAAATTATTGATAACGGCCCAGGTATACCAGAAGAGATCCTTGATAGTATTTTTTTTCCAATGATCAGTGGCAGGCCAGAAGGCACCGGTCTTGGTTTATCGATCGCTCAGTCAGCTATTGATGTTCATCGCGGTCTTATTAGATGTGAAACTTCAGTCGATAAAACTGCTTTTTATGTGTACTTACCCTTAGGCTAATAAAATGAAACATACTGTTTGGGTTGTTGATGATGATCGATCTATTCGATGGGTAATAGAAAAAGCGTTAGCTAGGGCAGGCGTTATGGTGGCAAGTTTTGAAAAGGGCAGCGACTTACTTAATGAGCTCAACAAGGCAACCCCTGATACTATAATCAGCGATATAAGAATGCCAGGGATCGATGGCTTGCAGTTATTAAAAAAAATTCACTCCTCAAACCCAGCCATGCCAGTTATTATAACTACCGCTCACTCGGATCTTGATAGTGCAGTTGCAGCATACCAGGGAGGTGCCTTTGAGTATGTACCGAAGCCCTTTGACATCAAAGAGCTTGTCGCTGTAACGCTACGCGCAATTAGTTTTGCGCAAGAACAAAAAAATAATCTTATTCCAGAAAAAAAAGCTTCCAGCCATAACAGTGAAATCATTGGAGAAGCTCCCTCCATGCAAGAAGTTTTTCGTGCCATAGGACGACTATCGAATTCCAATATAACCGTTTTGATAAACGGGGAATCAGGAACTGGGAAAGAGCTTGTAGCTAAGGCGTTACATAACAATAGTCCGCGAAAAAATAATCGATTTATTGCACTTAACATGGCCGCAATTCCTCATGACCTAATAGAATCTGAACTTTTCGGTCACGAAAAAGGTGCATTCAGCGGTGCAACTCATCGGAGAGAGGGTCGCTTTGAGCAAGCAAATGGCGGTACCCTGTTCCTTGATGAAATTGGAGATATGCCAGCAGAAGCACAAACGAGACTCCTTCGAGTGCTTTCAAATGGAGAATTTTATCTTGTAGGCGGTCACACGCCCATAAAAGTTGATACCCGAATTATTGCTGCAACCCATCAAAATTTAGAAGATCTAGTTTCGCAGAAGCGATTCAGAGAGGATCTGTTTCACAGATTAAATGTTATACGAATCCACCTTCCGAAACTAGCAGACCGTCGAGAAGATATTCCTAAACTAATGAAGCGCTTTTTAGAGGCGGCCTCTATAGAGTTAGAAGGCGAGACTAAAGCTCTTTCTCCTGAAGCGGAGGAACACATGTGCAATCTTCCATGGGAAGGCAATGTCAGACAGCTCGAAAATGTGTGTCGCTGGATTACAGTAATGGCTCCCGGTCGAGAAGTTTATATTGATGATCTTCCTCCAGAATTTTTAACTGCATCACAAGACGTACCTGCTACTTTCGATTCATGGGAAGAGCAGCTCAAAATCTGGGCAAAAAACGAATTAGCTTCTGGGAATACTGGTATTCTTGCGAGAGCAACAGTAAGCTTTGAACAGATATTAATCGAAGCAACGCTAGCTCATACTGGAGGCAGGAAGAAAACTGCTGCCGAACTTCTTGGCTGGGGCAGAAACACTCTAACTCGAAAAATAAGAGAACTTCATCTAATTGAAGATAACGATCAGCCAGAGTGATAACCGCTTCTGAAAACTTCGACCTTTAGCGTGTTGAAGCAGCTTATGTCTTTATAACTGGCAAGCTTTGATTTTTCCATTCCATCATGCCACCGCTAAGTCTTAACACGCTAAACCCTTGTTGCTGAAGTGTACGCCCTATAGCTCCCGACTGTTGTCCAGCCTTATCGGCAATAATAAGTGCTTTTCCGCGATATTTTTCTAGCTCAGATATACGGTCACTTAGCTTGCTGTTAGGGATACTAATAGCGCCCGCAATATGTCCTGCATCGAATTCTCTTGTATCACGAACGTCGAGCAATACAGCCTCATCCGCATTAATCATTCGAGTGGCTACATGAGGAGAAATACTCTTTCCGCTTTTAGCACGCTCATTTATAGCAAACAAATAAAGTAACGCCATGAAGATACTAACAAGCACCCATTGCTCACTTATAAAATTAAAGAATTCCAAAATATAAAGCTCCGCTTGTTATTTTTCACAGAATATAAAACAATAAAATTGCCAAATTATACACAGCGAACCCTATAACAGGAAACCATGATTGGCGCTAATTGCTCTTTGCCGGTAAGATTCTTAATTAGTATCTTTGAAAAAACCAACAGAGCCCAAAAAGTCATGACTGAACCGAAAAAACCGCTACTCCTTTTGATAATAGATGGATACGGATACAGTGAAAATAAAAAACATAATGCTATCCATAGTGCGAGCACACCCACGCTAGACAATCTTTGGAAGACCTGCCCCCACAGCCTCATAGGCACATCAGGAATTGCCGTAGGTCTTCCTGAGGGACAGATGGGAAATAGTGAGGTCGGCCATGTTACTTTGGGTTCCGGACGAATAGTGCATCAAAATCTATCCAAGATTAACAATGCCATCACAAGTGGAGATTTTTTCACTAACCCGGCTTATATAAATGCCATAGATAAAGCAGTCGCCAAAGATACGGCAGTGCACATTTTTGGTCTGCTTTCTGCGGGTGGAGTGCATAGCCACGAAGATCACATAAACAGCATTATTAAGCTAGCTGCCCAAAGAGGGGCAAAAAAAGTTTATTTACATGCATTTTTAGATGGCAGAGACAGCCCGCCAAGAAGTGCCGAGGCCTCGCTAAGGGTGACAGATTCTGTCTTTTTAGATCTAGGTGTAGGGCGCATTGCTAGTATATGTGGTCGATTTTATGCCATGGATAGAGACCAAAGATGGGATCGCTTAAAGGCAGTCTATGACATGTTGACGAAAGCCTCGCCGGAACATCAGGCTTCAAGCTCAATTGAAGCGCTGCACGCCAGCTATAAAGATAATCAAAGTGATGAATTTGTCCAACCTACTGCAATCTGCGCTAAAGGCGAGCACCCCATCACCATCAGGGATGATGATGTGATTATTTTCATGAATTTTCGTCCAGATCGAGCAAGGCAAATAACCAATGCTTTTGTTGACAGCAATTTTTCTGGGTTTGATAGGGATGTAAAGCCTTCGCTAGCTGATTTTGTAATGACCACAGAATACTCATCGAATATAGCCGCATCAGTAGCATTTCCTCCAGAAGGCATCAGCAACTCACTGGGCGAGCATCTAGGTAAGCTAGGGAAAACTCAATTAAGGATCGCCGAGACTGAAAAATATGCACATGTAACTTTTTTCTTTAGTGGCGGACAAGAAAGCTTCTTTGATGGGGAGTCAAGAATACTAATACCCTCTCCAAAAGTTGCTACTTACGACCTCAAGCCTGAAATGAGCGCCCATGAGCTTACACAAAAACTCCTAGAAGCAATCAATAATGGCGACTATGACGCTATTATTTGCAACTACGCCAATTGTGACCAGGTTGGCCATAGCGGTGTTTTTGATGCAGCGGTTAAAGCAGTAGAGGTAATCGATGAATGCATTGAAAAAGTAACACTAGCGATCAACAATGTTGGTGGGCAATGCCTCATTACTGCTGACCATGGCAATGTAGAGCAAATGTTTGATGAAAAGACCGGACAAGTGCATACTCAACATACAACCTTCCCTGTACCTCTAATTTACGTAGGAGATAGAAAAATTTCTCTACTCGCCAGTGGCGTGCTGTCAGATATTTCCCCTACTATCCTGGCCCTTATGGATTTGCCTCAACCAATAGAAATGACAGGGAAGTCTTTAGTTAAAACTCATTAATCCATTTCGGTCAGCGATAATGAACCTAAAGCAGTTATTAAAATCAGCGGCATTGACGTTCATGCTAATCGCGCCAACATTAGCAGAAGACTCGAATACTCTACAAAATCTCAACAAGCTTAAGAGTGACATTCTGAACCTACAAAAATCCCTAGAAGGGGACGGAGAACATCAAGAATCACTTAACGACAAGCTTAAAAATACTGAATTAGATTTAGCAGACTTAAGTCTTAAGATAAAAGCCTTAGAGGAAAAGTTAAAAAATTTAAACCTTGAGCTTAAGATCCTCCATACAGAAGATGCTGCCTTAAAAATATCCCTGCAAAGCCAGAAAAAATTAATAGTAGGCTATATTACTTCTTTGCACCGTCAGAGCGGCCAAGAGCCGATAAGGTTATTGTTGAGTCAAAAAAATCCACAAACTATTAGTAGAACTCTTGAGTACTATAAGTATTTTCTACGCGCTAGGGGTGAAAAAATTAACGCCTACAAATCAATCATTCAAGAGCTATCAGGCATTAAAAAATCAATTTCCAATCGACAAAATAAACTCCTAGAAAACCGCTCCAAACTTAAAAAAATTACAAGAAATCTACTAACAACGCAGCAACATAGAAAAAAGACCATAAAAAGTCTCAATAAAAAAATTTACTCATCTCAAACGAAGTTAAGCACGCTAAATAACGAGCGAAGTAAGCTGGAATCCATATTCATGAATGCGGAGAGAAGCGCCCAAAATATCCCCCTTTTCTCTATTGAGAAAACTTTTGCAGCAAGCAAAGGTAAATTACCTTGGCCTGCAAATGGATACTTAAGTAACCGTTACGATCCTTTGATGGGCTCTGAATTGCACTCAAAAGGATGGCTTTTAAGTGCAATAGAGGGAGCGCCAGTCAGTGTTATTCATGATGGGGAAATTATCTTTTCCGGCTATCTTAAAAACCACGGCTTGCTAGTCATAGTTAACCATAATCATGGCTATATGACTCTTTATGCTCACAATCAAGTTCTTCTAAAAAAAACGGGGGACTGGGTTTTAAAAGGAGAAAATATTGCTAGAGTTGGAAATACTGGAGGCCAAGATAAGCATGCTCTTTACTTTGAAGTGCGCCAAAATGGTAAGCCTTCGAATCCAAAAATTTGGCTGAAGAAAAAACCACCTAGGCTTTCCCATGCAAAAGAGACCCTAAATGAACCAGGATAAAATTATGCCCAAAGTCCAAGCTATTCTCTTTTCTTTTCTTTTCTTTTTACCATCTTATATGTTTTCTAATTGCATTCAGGCAAAAGAAACGCAGAAAGAATCTCGCCTACCACTTGAAGAATTGCGTCATTTTACTCAGACCTTCGAAAGAATCCGGCAAGAATATATAGAAGAAGTCGACGACAAAAAATTACTTGAAATGTCCCTAAAAGGCCTTCTTAGCTCTCTAGATCCTCACTCTGTGTATCTAGATGAACAAGCTTTTTCTTTATTAGAGGAGCATTCCTCAGGTGAATTTGGAGGCCTAGGGGTTGAAATAAGTTTAGAAAAAGGAGCCATTAGAGTCATCTCTCCAATCGATGGAACTCCTGCATATAGGGCGGGAATATTACCAGGAGATTTAATTATCAAGCTAGATTCAAATGCTGTGAAAAACATGACTTTTGGCGAAGCCATTGAAGCAATGCGTGGACCAAAAGGGTCTATGTTGCTATTAACCATTGTCCGAGCACGAGCAGATGCTCCGATTGAAGTCAGCGTTGAACGCGATATTATTCATGTAAACAGCGTGCGTAGTGAAATACCAAGATCTGGCTTTGGGTACATAAGAATTGCACAATTTCAAGAAAATACAGGCCAACAATTCAAAAAAGCATTGTCAAATCTATCTGAAAAAGATGGCGAGCTGAAAGGGATAGTTCTAGATTTACGCAATAATCCAGGAGGCCTGCTTACCACCTCCATAGAGGTTGTAGATGCAGTCCTAGATGGAGGATTAATAGTTTACACCGAAGGTCGGGGGGTCAAATCAAGTGCAAGCTATCAGGCTTCTTCGGGCGACAGCTTAAACGGATTACCTATGGTGGTGCTTATAAATGAAGGCTCAGCCTCCGCAGCAGAGATTGTTGCAGGTGCTCTCCAAGACCATGGTCGAGCACTCATACTCGGGACCAAGAGCTTCGGTAAAGGTTCTGTTCAAACAGTCTTTCCTTTAGGAGATAATCGTGGAATGAAGCTAACCACTGCACGTTATTTCACTCCAAACAAAAGATCCATCCAAGCCTCGGGGATAAAGCCAGATATTATAGTTCAACCTGCCGACATAAGGATATGGAAGAAGAATGGTGCGGGTATAAAAGAGGCAAATTTACCAAGACACTTAAGTGGCCCATTAGGTCAAAAAGGCCCTAAAGAAAAGGAAGTTACCATCAGCGACAATCAACTTCATGATGCTTTGAATTTACTACAGGGCTTACATTTATTGAATAAAACACAGCCTGGATCATAAAAATACCCAGAATTTTGATGTAAATTTAGAATCTCACTTCAATACCTTTTGCGGACATATATGTCTTAGCCTCAGGAATTGTATGTTCGCCAAAGTGAAAAATGCTAGCGGCAAGAACTGCATCGGCTTTTCCTTCAAGAATACCGTCCACTAAATGCTGTAAATTGCCCACGCCACCTGAAGCGATAACAGGGATATCTACTGCTGTGCTAACAGCACGAGTAAGAGCAAGATTAAAACCACTCTTAGTTCCATCATTATCCATACTCGTCAATAAAATTTCTCCTGCTCCATAACTGGCCATTTTATTGGCCCAGACTAACACATCAATTCCAGTTGCATTACGCCCGCCATGGGTAAACACCTCCCAGCGCAAAGGCTCGTCCTTTGCGCTTATCTGCTTAGCGTCAATTGCCACGACAATGCACTGTGAACCAAAACGATCTGCCGCAGCTTGCACGAATTCTGGGTTTTTTACAGCTGCAGAATTAATGCCTACTTTATCAGCACCAGCATTAAGTAATGCTCTAATATCAACCAATGATCGCACGCCGCCACCAACCGTAAGGGGAATAAATACCTCGCTCGCTATCTTTTCGACCGTGTGGATCATGGTCTCTCGACCCTCATGGCTTGCTGTGATGTCTAAAAAAGTTATTTCATCAGCCCCATGGTTGTTGTAGCGCTGAGCTACTTCAACAGGGTCTCCTGCATCCCGTATACCCAAAAACTGGACGCCTTTCACTACTCGACCTTTATCAACATCGAGACAGGGTATGATTCGCTTTGCCAATGACATAGGACAACCTTAATGCAATCTTTTTAATGAGATATGTCAAAAAAAATAAATAACTAGAGCCTAACTCTTATTTTTATCAAACAAGTGCCCTAATTTTCCAGCTTTTACAGCTAGGTACGCTTCATTGTGTGGATTTTGGCCAGTTTGCAATGCAATTCGCTCTGAGACAATAACGCCCATCTCTTCCAATGCTTGAACCTTTTTAGGATTGTTTGTCAGTAAACGTACGTTATCAATCTCAAAATGCTCAAAAATCGACTGGCACATGCTGTAGTCTCGCATATCTGGATCAAAGCCCAGCTGCTCGTTTGCCTCGACAGTGTCCGCGCCCTTATCTTGGAGATGATATGCCTTAATTTTGTTGAGTAGGCCGATGCCTCTACCCTCTTGGCGTAAATAAAGTACCGCGCCTCTGCCTTCTTCGGCAATAAGGCGCATAGATTCTTCTAGTTGAGACCCACAATCACAACGAAGGCTAAACAATGAGTCGCCTGTGAGGCATTCAGAGTGAATTCTCACTAAAACAGAATCCGCACCAGAAATTGGCCCCAGCGAGAGAACAATATGCTCTTTATCGTTAGCGGCATCATGAAAACCATGCAGCTCAAACATCCCCCATCGGGTTGGCAGTTGCGATCTCTGTACAAAGTCTAGGGACACTAGTTACTCCAAGATAAGCATAATTTAGCTA
Source organism: Porticoccus sp. (assembly GCA_047635255.1). Lineage (GTDB taxonomy): Bacteria > Pseudomonadota > Gammaproteobacteria > Pseudomonadales > Porticoccaceae > Porticoccus. Next base: position 20,272 of record JBLIIR010000015.1, read on the forward strand.
GGGTTGCTCATTTTAACCATGATGCATGGCGAGTAAAGGACTTTAAGTCACTGGCCACTCTGTTCTGCATCAACAGATTCAGCGATTAAGCATACCAAAATTATTTTTTCTTATAGAATCTTGATTGTTAGAAATAACACCAACCAAGTTAAGGCACCAGCGACCAAATCATCTAACATTATACCCAAGCCCCCGATTATATTCTTATCCAACCAACTAATAGGCCAAGGCTTCCATATATCAAACAGCCTGAAAATCAAGAAGCCCGCTAACACCCACGTCCAAGAAACTGGGATTATAGTCAATGCCAGCCAAAGCCCAACCATTTCATCCCAGACAATACCACCATGATCATGAACGCCTAAATCACTAGCAGTTTTTCCACAAATATAAACTCCTGCCAACGCAGCTATAGTGACAGTCGCCAAGTATGAAGTTAGCGGCAATTCTGCTAGCAGACACCAAAATAGGAGCCCCATTATGGTGCCTGCTGTCCCTGGCGCTTTAGGTAATAATCCGCTACCAAAACCAAATGCCAACAAGTGGATTGGATTACGAATTAATTGCTGGAAGGCTGGTATAGTTGTTTTCATTTGGGTGCCTTTATTTCTAAAAAATCTTATCTGCTCGCAGCATGCCTGTTCAAAATGATACAAAGAACGCTTAAAAGTGCTGATAGCCAGATTTTTTCAGCTCCACTGTCTGTCCTCGGCTATCAAAACAACGGACCCCTGATTTTTTCGACATCTTGCCAATATAAACTGCATTCAATTCTCTACTGCGAATCATAGATTCTATTAAATCCTTATTTCTATTGGACACAGTAAAACATAACTCATAATCATCTCCACCAAATAAAACCCAATCCTCAATACAACTTGGCTCTGCTAGAGCCAAAAGCCAGGCAGCAATGGGGAGGCGATCAAGCTCTATATCTGCACCCAAGCCTGAAGACTTCGCGATATGACCAAGATCTGCAATCAAGCCGTCCGAAATATCTATAGCGGCAGACGCTAAATCTCGTAAATAGACACCTTCTTTCAGACGTGGTTCGGGTCTATAGAATCTCTTTAACAGGCGATCAAGAGTGTCTTTAGTTGCAATACGAGCAAAGTCACCAGTGGCATCAAAAAGAGAAAGCGCTGCAGCCCCTTCGCCAAGTGAACCTGTTATATAAATACTGTCTCCCTCCTGGGCGCCACCTCGAATCAGTGACTTTCCTTGAGAAACAGTACCAAGCACTTGAATGGTTACCGACAAAGGTCCCGCTGTTGTGTCACCGCCCACTAAGGCACAACCAAAACTCAATGCATCAGTAAGCAGTGCTTGTGAAAACTGATGCAACCAGCTATCGCTGACCTCTGGTAAAGTTAACGCCAAGGTAAACCAATGGGGGTCTGCACCCATAGCGGCAATATCACTTAGATTGACCCGCAAAGAACGATGAGCAATATCAGCAGGGGAGGCGCTGACTGGAAAATGAATACCTTCAACTAATGTATCTACAGTAACTGCAAGCTGCTTACCTTTAGGTATATCTAGGATAGCGCAATCATCGCCAACACCCAAAGAAATGCCTTGGCTTTCCCCTAAAGACGAAAAGTATTTTTGTATGATTGAAAATTCATCTAGTCGCACTGCTGAAAACTCATAAGATTACTCCTGACTAAGAATCGTTCAGACAGAATTTAAGGACATTAACCAACATCATGCCTGTCAGGCATACAATATCTTTTACTATTTGGCGTGCGCCTGACCTTTAACCTCTAGATCACGCTTATCTATGGCCACCTTATCAAGAATTCCATTAATATATTTATAGGTATCGGTTGGACCAAATTTTTTGGCCAAATTTACCGCTTCATTAATGGCCACCTTATAAGGTATATCAATCCTAAAACATAACTCATAGGAGCCAATCCTCAGCAAAGCCCTAGATACAGGATCCAAATCCTTGAATTTCCGATCAAGGTGCCCTTCATAAGCAGCATCCACATCAATCAACTTGCTTGGTACGCCATACAACAATTCTTTAAAGAATTCAGTATCTACTTTATCCATATTATTGTCAGTGACAAATTCAACCTCTATGCAGCTAATCTCAGAACCAGAAATTTCCCACTGATAAAAGGCCTGAACCAAAAGCTCTCTTGCTTTTTTTCTAGTTGAAGGCAAAAACATTACAATGATCCAAGTTTAGAAAATAAAGAAATCATTTCTAATACGGTTAATGCTGCTTCTTTTCCCTTATTTTCGTTCCCACTATCGTTAAAAAGCACGCCAGACCGTAATTCGGACTGCTCAAGGTCATTCGTCGTTAGCAGGCCAAATCCAATGGGTAGATTCTCTTGCAGTGTAACCTGGGCTATCCCTCTCGTAGTCTCACCGCATATATACTCAAAA
>JBLIIR010000016.1:0-20691 GCA_047635255.1 Porticoccus sp.
ATTTTGCAAGATTATTTAGGTTCAAATCATGCCCGGCATTGACTCCTAAGCCCAATTTATGGGCAAGCTGTGCTGATTCGAAGTACAGCTCAAAAACATCATCCAGCCTCTCTGTTCCCCATGCTACTGCATATGGTCCAGTAAATAATTCGATGCGTTCTGCACCTAATTCTGAAGCAAGTTTTATCTGAGCTACATCAGGATCCATAAATAGGCTTACGCGAACTCCTAAGGATTTTAAATGATTAATGACTGGGTATAATTTATCGCTAGTCAGGTTCAGGTCGAAACCATGATCCGAGGTTAGTTGCGAGTCGATATCTGGGACTAATGTGCATTGATCTGGCTGTGTCTCGTCGATTAGCTTGATAAAGCCTGGAAAATTACCTCTTTTGACAGCAAAAGGGTTGCCTTCAATGTTGAATTCAATAGGTTTTTTAGTTAGGTCTTTTAATTTTGAAATCAGAGCACTGAGGTCATATACATCTTGAGGCCTTATATGTCGCAAATCAGGTCTTGGGTGTACTGTAATCCCATCTGCTCCGCTATTAATGCATATGTTTGCATGCGCCCGAATGCTCGGATAGTCGCCTTCACGCGAATTACGAATAAGGGCAATTTTATTTAAATTAACACTAAGGGATTTATTCAAAATTTTATTTATCAGTTATGATGCGTGCTTTTATGATTTTGACAGTTGCGGTGGGGACGTCTGCCATTCCAGAGGCTCGCTGGGTGGGCAGTTTAGATATTTTTTCAACTACATCCATTCCGCCAACAACTTTGCCAAATACTGCGTAACCAGGCTTGTCCGATTGCGCATCAAGGCTTCCATTGTCTGCGACATTTATAAAGAATTGAGCTTTGGCGCTATCTGGATCCTGTGTTCTTGCCATAGCAATAGTAAATTTTTTATTTTTTAGCCCATTAGATGATTCATTTTTGATATTCTTTTCTGTTGGATTCATGCGAGTTAAGTTTTCATTAAACCCTCCTGCCTGAATCATGAATCGATTAATTACTCGATGAAAAATTAGTCCATTGTAATATTTGCTCTCAACATAGGTTAGGAAATTTTTTACAGTTACAGGGGAGCTTTCTGGGTAGAGCTCTAGTAATATTTCTCCCATATTTGTCGTTAACGTGACTTGTGGTGCACTTTTCTCCGCATAGCATGGCAGCGCAAGAAGAATAGAAAAAAATATGATAGATATCTTTTTGTACATAGATTAACCCCTGTTAATAAACAATTTTCACGCTAGACTTCTAGTCTCTACTGCCATTCATTATAACTTTTTTTGCGAATAAGTGCGGGGATGATAGACGTCAATAATGCTCCCAATAAAACTGCGAATGCTCCATACAAAAACCATGTATTTCTTTGGCTTTTGGAGAGTCGGCTGTTGACTCCCCTTAAGATATCATTTTCACTTTTAAGTATAGTGTTCTGTTCAATTAGCACCTGAATTCGCTTGTTGGTCGAAATAGTGACTTCAGTGGTTTGATTGATATCATTTAATTTTTGATAGGGTTTCCTTGCAATCTCGCTTGCTGCTTGTAAGGCTGATTCTTTTGCCTGAGCTGTCGCCTGAAAGGGAGCTATGGCAACAAGAGTGGTGGCTAGGATAAGAATTTTTTTTATCAAAAATTTTTGTGAGATAAATTTTTTGTTATTCATGGTAATACCTTCTTGAAGGGCTTTACAGTTACTTTGGAGTAAATTTTTTCTTTTACGTAAGGATCGCTATCTGCCCAAAATTTAGCTGATATAAGAGAGCCAAACCTTGCAATTATCAGACTACCTGTAAATCCGGCATCACCTGGCTCTTCGCTATCTACAGCTGGATGTGGTCCAGCAACGAATAAGCGTCCTTGGTTTTTTAGCTCCTCTAGTCGGGCTAAGTGTGCAGGGCGCGCGCCCATTCTTTTTTTCAAGCTACCTGGCTTATCCTCGCTGTATATTGCATACCACATCAATCTAATCCTTCTGCTTACTGTCGTTGTGCTGAATAATCTCTTCTAGCTTAAGCCCCGTTAATTTTTTGATTCCTCCAAACAGATAAAATAATGCACCTAGAAGGACTAGCATTGCTGGGATAGCAATCACAGGAAAACTAAGAGCAGTCATTGTTCCCAGCTGCTCATTAAATTTAACTGTTCCTGGCTGACTTGTGATTATTGAAATGGCAAGAATATAATTTAGCAAAGATGAAAGAAAAAATGAACATGCAACTATCCATGAGGAATTTGCAAGGCAAGCCTCTAGATATTTAGCAGATCCATTTTTTTTGATAATAGCTGATATCCGCTTAGTTTGCATTATCTTGTCGTTATATAAGAATGTTTTAACCAAAGGATATGGTGTCTTCAAGGATACTAGGGTGGCGATGCCAAATATTGCAGGTATAGCAGCTTCTTTTATAGCTATGTATATAGGGTTGAGCTCCAATAGACTAATACCCCCCGTCAATAAGATACTGATGACGCCTAGTGCCGAAAAAGCATTAAGTTTTTTTATCATCATGAAGTCTTTGAGGCCGTAGATGATTGGAAATGCTAGCGCTACCGCAATTGCCAACTTTGTGCCCAGGTATTCACTAGTGCTTAGATTTATAAGTATTAGGGTTGGGATAATGATATTAAAGGCAATATTCAACAAAAGACTATCGCTTTGACCGCTCTTATTTGACATATATGTTGATCTATTCTTGTTAATGAAATTATTGCTTGCAGGTCGCAAGAATTTTTACTTGCTCATTGTACGTCACTTATCGAAGGCTGAAAATGAATCTAGTCTGTTAGCGCTGAAGCTAAAGCTTTTCCTGCCTATACATAACTTCGTATGAGACAATAGATTTTTAGCAACAGAGGCAAATGATGAGTCAATTCTTCTCAATTCATCCAGAAAATCCTCAATTAAGACTGATTAAGCAGTCTGTAGAGATTGTCCGAAAAGGGGGGTTAATTGTTTTTCCTACAGACTCTGCCTATGCTTTAGGGTGTCATCTCGGAGACAAGAAAGCATTAGATAAAATTCGTATGATTAGACAATTAAGCAAAGAGCATAATTTTACACTCATGTGTCGAGATCTCTCAGAATTATCGCTGTACGCTAAAGTCGATAATCAGCTGTATCGGTCCCTCAAAGCTCACACTCCGGGTCCATACACTTTTATTCTTGAGGGTACATCTGAAGTTCCTCGAAGGCTGTTGCATCAAAAACGTAAAACCATCGGCTTAAGGATCCCAAAAAGTCAGGTCGCTCTGGCTCTTCTGGAGGAGCTTGGCGAGCCAATTATGAGCGTTAGTTTGATTATGCCTGGAGATGATTACCCGCTTACTGATCCGTATGATATGCGCTCTATGCTAGAACATAGCGTTGATCTGATCATTGATGGCGGTTATTGTGGTCTTGAGTCAACGACTGTGGTGGATCTAAGTGGTGCGTATCCTGAAATCACGAGGCAAGGCATCGGTAAATTTGAAGACTTGGCACCCTGAGCATGCTTAATTTAATATCTGTAATTTTTTGTGCCATCTTGGCTCGCTAGCTGAATCAATTAATCGCAGTATAATGTGGGTAATTATTTTTTATCAAAATATTATGTCTAAAAAAGCTTATGGTTTTCTCTTGAAAACCCTAAATACAGATATTGGCACTATCGCATCCCCTCAGGATAAAGACGCCTCTTGTGCTGTCATGATGGGTGCTAAAATTACAACTTTGCCAAAAAATCTATATATTCCGCCGAATGCCTTAGAGGTTTTTTTAGAGGCCTTTGAGGGGCCGTTAGACCTACTCTTATACATGATAAAACGACAAAATTTAAATATCTTAGAGATAAACGTTGCTGAAATTACTCATCAATATATGACTTACATTGATTTAATGGAAGCGATGCAGCTCGAGCTAGTGGCTGAATACCTGCTCATGGCGGCAATGCTTGCTGAAATAAAGTCTAGAATGCTATTGCCCAGACAGGAAATTGTTGAGGAGGAGGATCCTCGTTCAGTGCTAATCCGTCGCCTGCAAGAATATGAACGGTTTAAACAGGCAGCTGAAGATATAGACAGCCTGCCTCGTCTCGGAAGAGATATATTCACGGCTTCAGCACAGGAACCAGACCTTAAGAAGGTTCGCCCATATCCTGAAGTATCAATACAGGAGCTTTTAGTTGAGTTATCTAATGTTTTTCTTCGAGTCGACATGAATGAAAGTCATAAAATCGACTTAGAGAAAATTTCAACTAGAGAAAGAATGTCCAGGGTGTTGAGTATGTTGAATGGTGAAAATTTTGTATCTTTTGTTAATTTATTTGACCTGGACGATGGAAGGATTGGGGTGGTTGTTACATTTTTGGCTATTATGGAGCTAATCAAAGAGTCCCTTATAGAGATTGTGCAGAGCGAATCATATGCTCCAATTTATATTAGGGCCCAATGTTAGAATTTTTATTTAGGTTAAAAAATGGAAGCTAGTCAATTAAAGATGATCATTGAGGGTGCTCTGTTAGCTGCTGGTCGCCCTTTGGATATCAAGCAGATAGAAAAATTATTCAATCAAGAAGTTGCCTCTTCTGAGCGATCAGGCTCCAAAGTTATTGATTTCAAGGAAGGCAATCAAAGACCCCTGTTAGCAGATATTCATGTAGCCCTTGAGGAAATTAGATTAAGCTGTAATGGTCGCGGCTTTGAGCTAAAGCAAACTGCTACCGGGTATCGCTTTCAGGTAAGAGAGGAGCTTTCTTTTTGGGTTAATCGCCTTTGGGGAGAAAAACCAAAGAAATACTCTAGAGCATTTTTAGAGACATTAGCTCTTATTGTGCATAAGCAGCCAGTAACGCGCGGAGAGATAGAGGAGGTTAGAGGCGTTTCAGTTAGTTCGGACACCATCAGATCACTGCTTGAGCGTGACTGGATAAAGGTGGTGGGGCATAAGGACGTCCCAGGGCAGCCTGCGCTGTATGCCACCACCAATTTTTTTTTAGACTACTTTGATCTAAAAAACCTAAAAGATCTGCCTGCCCTTAATGAGATAAAAGATACCGGAGAGATGAATGCTGAGCTTGCTTTGGACGCTGCATTGCAAATAGAGAAAGCTGACAGCGATGTAACCCAGAATGAGCCTGCTGTAAAAGATATGCATAGTAACAATCAAATAACTGATAGCCCTCTAGAGCCATTAAAGAATGATATCTGAAAAATTACAAAAAATATTAGCAAGAGCAGGATATGGCTCACGCCGAGAATTAGAACGCTGGATAACAGAAGGCCGCGTTACAATTAATGGCCAGGTAGCGACTACTGGTGATAGGGCTTCAACTGAGGATACTATTTTGGTTGATGGCAAGCCTGTTCATTTGCCTTCACATCAACGTGTTAGGGTGATTCTGTACAATAAGCCTGAAGGGGAAGTTTGCACTCGATCTGACCCCGAAGGTCGAAAAACTGTTTTTGATTGTCTTCCTAAGATAAAAGGGGAGCGCTGGATAGCTGTGGGCCGATTGGATATCGCCACTACTGGATTGTTGTTATTTACCAATAATGGGGACTTAGCCCATAAGTTAATGCACCCTTCATCGCAAATTGATCGCGAATACATAGTGAGGGTTCATGGCGCAGTTGATGATGATATGTTGCAACGACTCCGCGAAGGAGTGATGCTGGGTGATGGAGTTGCCAAATTTAGTGATATTGCTGTAGGTGAAAGGGTTGGAACGAATGGCTGGTATACAGTTGCCTTAATGGAGGGCCGCAACAGAGAAGTTAAAAGATTATGGGAGTCGCAAAGCATAGAGGTAAATAGACTTAAACGTGTTCGTTTTGGACCAATTTTTTTGCCATCTTATGTGCGTAAAGGGCAGTGGATAGAGCTTGACGAGGTTCCTCTTAATGATTTACTGGCTTCAGTAAAAATGTTTGTCCCAAAGAAAAATAAAGGAATACCTTTAAATGAGAAGGAAAAGCGAAATAGACAGGTGAAGCGACTCCGCTCAGGTGGAGCCAAGTAGCTTGTTTTTCTTAAAGCTATTGTGCGTCTAAAGAAAAACCTGAAACTGCAATGCTTTTATTGCCCATTAAGTAAAGATATGAGGGCATAATTTCTTCAGGAGTTTTTATTGTAATTGGATTTTCTGCAGGAAAAGCGGCTGCTCGCATGCGAGTACGGACTGGACCAGGATTAATACAATTAACCCTAACATTACTTGTCCCTTCTAGCTCGTTTGCTAACACTTGAGATAATCCTTCAGTTGCGAACTTTGATATAGAGTAGGCGCCCCAATAAGCTTTTCCGATACGACCAACTCCTGATGTGGTAAATACTATTGATGCATTTTCTGATTTCCTTAAAAGTGGAAGTAATGCTTTTGTTAGCATAAATGGAGACGATACGTTCACCTGCATGACTGTTGTCCATGACTCCATTTTATAGTTAGCTATAGGTGTTCGTTGGCCCAGAACTCCTGCATTATGGAGCAGGCCATCAATGCGACCAAATGCCTCTTCGAGCCGGTCATGCATGTCCTGGTAATCCTGTTCTGATGCTCCTTCCAGACAAATAGGGTAAATTCCCGGTGTTGCGCCACCTGATAGTTTTATTGCATCGTATATTTTTTCTAGTTTAGATACTGTTCGTCCAATTAATATAACTGTTGCTCCGTAAGACGCGAAAGTTGTTGATGCGATCGCACCAATACCGTCGCTTGCGCCAGTAACGGCGATAATTTTTCCTTTTAGATGATCTTGTGGTGCTATGAAGTTCTTAAAATCCATTACGTTGGCTGCTCTTTAAGTGAAGTTGATGTCTGTGAATAAGGGCTGATTTCTGCAAAATCATTTGATAATAATTATGAATGGAAAATTAATCTCAGCAGATCTTCCGGGTGTTCGGCGACATGGTCAGCACCCCAATCAGAGACCACCTCTTGTTCATCGATATACCCGTAAGCAGCTGCTATAGTTGATGTTCCAGCATTTTTCCCTGCTTTGATATCTCGGTAGTGATCCCCAACAAACACAACATCTTCCGCTTTTACCCCTAATTGTCTACATGCTAAAAAAATAGATTCTGGGTCTGGCTTGATTCGCTGAACATGATCGGGGCATATTATTGCCCCAGGGCTTGGATTCAGTTTTAGCTTATCAAGTATAGCCATGGTGTAGATCTCAGGCTTATTAGTCACAATACCCCATGGAATTTTGTATTTTTCTAACTCAAGCAATAGCACGCTTATGCCCATGAAAGGTCGAGTCTTATCTGCTAGATGCTTCCTATAAAAAGCTAATAGCTCCTGTCGTGTCTCCTCAAAATATGGGCTAGAGTGATCCATCATGAAAATATTACAGATTATTCCTGCCGAACCATCAGAGATTGACGGACGGATTTTTTTTTCTGTTGTCAGAGGCAGCATTTTTGCTGCCAGGAGTATATTTGCAGCAATAGTAAAATCTGGCGCCGTGTCAAGCAAGGTGCCATCCAGGTCAAATAAAACTGCTTTGAAGCGCGCCGCTCTTTTATGCATTTCTGATCTCAGCTTTGGTCATATGATTTTTTAGAAAGGTTTTTGAGCATAGATCATGTAGTTAACATCAATATCATTCTCGTTTAAACGATAGGCCTTGCTAAAGGGGTTGTAAGTTAAGCCTGTTATCGATTTTTGTTCTAAGTTGCTGTCTCTAAGCCAGCTGCTTATTTCAGATGGGCGAATAAATTTACTGTAATCATGGGTTCCTTTTGCCAGAATATTTAATAAGTATTCAGCACCTATGACAGCAAAAAAATATGATTTTATATTTCGATTTATAGTTGAAAAGTACAGGTGACCGCCCGGCTTCACTAAGTTGGAACAAGCTCTAATTACCGAACTGGGATCAGGTACATGCTCCAGCATTTCAAGACAGGTAACAATATCAAACTGCTCAGACTGAGTGACAGAAAACTCTTCTGCAGTGCATTGCTGATAGTCAACTGAAATACCAGTTTCTAGGCTATGAAGCTTGGCGACGGCAAGAGGTGCTTTTCCCATGTCTATCCCAGTAACTATAGCACCTCTTTGAGCCATGGATTCGGTGAATATGCCGCCCCCGCAACCCACATCTAGCAACTTCATTTCGGATACAGGAGAATGCCTGTCAATCCAATTAGCACGTAATGGGTTAATTTCATGCAGGGGTTTGAATTTACTTTCCTTGTCCCACCAGCGACTTGCCAGTACTTCGAATTTTTCAATTTCGCTATGATCGATATTAAGTTCCGGCATTAATGAAATTCCGTATTCGTTTAGGTAAAAAGTGTTGATTGTTGATTGTTGATTGCTAGTATACCCCTGTAGAATGGATCGTTAAACAACGATATGCAGGCACAAAGATCAAATCTTTTATGTTACAATATTAAGTCTATCTTTGTAGTTTTATCATCGATAATCAGATAAGGAATATATTCCATTATGAGCGAATCAGTCCAAGAAATTCTGTCTGTAAATATTGTAGATGAATTGCAAAAATCCTATCTTGATTACGCTATGAGCGTTATTGTCGGAAGGGCTCTTCCGGACGCAAGAGACGGCCTAAAGCCAGTTCATCGACGTGTTTTATTCGCTATGAGCGTCCTTAAAAACGAGTGGAACAAGCCATACAAGAAGTCAGCTAGAGTTGTTGGGGACGTCATAGGTAAATACCACCCGCATGGTGATTCTGCAGTTTATGACACCATTGTGCGTATGGCTCAAGATTTTTCACTTAGATATATGCTGGTGGATGGTCAGGGGAATTTTGGTTCCGTTGATGGTGACTCTGCAGCTGCTATGCGCTATACCGAAATTAGAATGGCTAAAATCGCTCACTCGCTGCTGGCAGATCTAGATCAAGAAACGGTTGATTACGTAGAGAATTACGATGGAAATGAATTAATTCCTATTGTGCTGCCCACCCGTGTACCTAATCTGCTGGTGAACGGCTCTTCTGGTATTGCCGTAGGTATGGCAACAAACATACCTCCGCACAATCTAAAGGAAATTATTAGCGGTTGTTTGGCATTTATTGATAATTCTGAAATATCAATAGATGAGCTTATGGAGCACATACCGGGACCTGATTTTCCGACAGCTGCAATTATTAATGGTAAGGCGGGAATAGTAGAGGCTTACCGTACAGGACGAGGACGTATTTCTATTCGGGCTAGAGCGACTGTTGAGGTAAATGAAAAGACAGGCCGTGAAACCATAGTTATTACTGAGCTCCCGTATCAATTAAACAAGGCTCGTCTCATAGAGCGAATAGCTGAGCTGGTTAAAGAAAAGAAAATTGAGGGCATATCAGAACTTCGTGACGAGTCTGATAAAGATGGCTTAAGGGTTGTTATTGAAACTAAGCGTGGAGAAGTGGGCGAGGTGGTTTTAAATAACCTTTACTCTCAAACGCAGCTGCAAAATGGATTCAGTTTTAACGTCGTAGCCTTAGTGGACGGCCAACCAAAGACCCTTAATTTAAAAGAAATGATCGAGGTGTTTGTTCGTCATCGCCGTGAGGTGGTGACGCGTCGTACAGTTTACCTGCTTCGTAAGGCCCGTGCGCGAGTCCACATTTTAGAAGGGCTGGCTGTTGCAATAGCTAATATTGACCTGATTATTGAGTTAATTAAGTCCTCCTCTACGCCAGTTATGGCTAGAGAGCGTCTAATTTCAACAGGTTGGAATGCTGCTGTTGCTGCTAAAATTATGGAAAAAGCAGGTGCAGTCAGTCAACCAGAAAATCTAGATGAGAATTGCGGTATGCGCGATGACCAATATTATCTTTCGCCCACCCAGGCTCAAGCGATTCTAGAGTTAAGATTACACCGACTTACCGGCATGGAACATGACAAGTTACTTGCTGAGTATGACGAAAAACTAGATGAGATTGTTGAGTACTTGAAAATTCTCGGAGACTCGACAGTTTTGATGCAGCTTATACGAGAAGAATTACAAGCTGTTAGTGAAGAGTTTGGAGATGATAGGCGTACCGAGATAGTAGAGTCTCAGCATGATCTGACAGTAGAAGATTTAATTACTGAAGAAGATAGGGTGGTTACAATATCTCATGGCGGCTACGCTAAAACTCAACCATTGAGTGATTACCAGTCTCAACATCGGGGAGGCACAGGCAAGTCCGCAACTGCTGTAAAAGATGATGATTTTGTTGAACATCTTTTAGTTGTGAGTACGCATAGCACTATTTTGTGTTTCACAAATCTCGGCAAAGTTTATTGGTTAAAGGTTTATCAGATCCCTGTGGCGGGAAGAAATGCACGAGGAAGACCCATGGTAAACCTTTTACCCTTAAGTGAAAACGAGCGCATAAGTAGTATTTTGCCGGTTTCAGAGTACGATAAAAATAAATTTATAATTATGGCTACTGCAAATGGAACGGTTAAGAAGACTGCGCTAACTCAATATTCTCGGCCTAGATCTGTTGGTCTAAGGGCGGTTGACTTGGTTGACGGAGACTGCCTTGTTGGCAGCGCTATCACCGATGGTAATTCTGATGTGATGCTTTTTAGTAGTGAAGGCAAGGCTGTTAGATTTTCAGAGTCGGATGTGAGATCTGTTGGCCGAGTATCGAAGGGAGTTCGTGGAATGCGTCTGCCGTCTGAGCACAAAGTATTATCTATGATTATCCCTCAAGAAAATGGTTACGCCCTAACTGTCTCAGATAATGGATATGGCAAGCGAACCAAGCTCGGTGAGTTTCCTACCAAAGGGCGTGGCGGCAAAGGAATGATTGCCATGCAGGCGAGCAAGAGAAATGGTCCATTAGTAGGAGTAGTGCAATTATTTGATCGAGATGAAGTTATGCTAATTTCCGATCAAGGGACTATGGTGCGAACAAGATGTGATGAGATTTCAGTATTGGGGCGCAACACCCAGGGTGTTAGAGTTATCCGCCTTAAAGATGAGGAGATAATGGTTGGCTTGGCTCGAATAGAAGAGCAGGATTATGTGGAAAAATTTGAGTCAGAAGAATAAAAAAAGAGCACTGAAAGAGCACTGATAGTTATGCATAAAGGTAGCAGATATGTCAGATGAAAAGAAGCTCGCTCAACTGCGAAAATCTATAGATACTATAGATTCTCAGCTATTAGAATTAATTAATCAGCGTGCAGGTTGTGCGAAAAAAGTTGCAAAGGTAAAGGAAATTTCTGGCGACATTGTTTATTTTAGACCTGAGCGTGAAGCCAATGTGCTGCGCAATGTGATGGAAAAAAATAATGGTCCGTTAGGGGACGAGGAAGTCGCAAGATTATTCCGTGAAATTATGTCAGCCTGCTTGGCTTTAGAGCAGCCTATAAAGGTAGCCTTTTTGGGCCCTGAGGGCACCTTTACCCAGCAAGCAGCAATTAAGCATTTTGGGAATTCTGCAGTGACTGTTTCGATGAATGCGATAGATGAGGTTTTTCGAGAAGTAGACGCCGAAGCAGTCAACTACGGAGTTGTCCCTGTAGAAAACTCTACTGAAGGAGTCATTAATCATACTTTGGATGCTTTTTTGGCGTCCTCCTTAAAAATTTGCGGTGAGGTTGAACTTCGCATTCACCACAACTTGCTGGTTGGTCAGAGCACACATAAAGATAAAATCACCCGAGTGTACTCTCATTCGCAATCATTAGCCCAGTGCCGCCAATGGCTTGATGCTCACTACCCTAAGGCGGAAAGGATTGCCGTGAGCAGTAATGCTGAAGCGGCAAAGCGAATTAAAGGTGAATGGAACTCAGCCGCAATTGCTGGCGATATGGCAGCCGATCTCTATGACTTGGAGAAGCTCTCAGAAAAAATTGAAGATAGGCCGGATAACTCAACTCGTTTTTTGATTATTGGAAGAGAGGCAATTTTACAGAGTGGAGAAGATAAGACATCTATTATTATTGCGGCTAAAAATGAACCCGGCGCCTTGTACAACTTGTTGGCTCCTTTTTATAGAGAAGGGGTCGATCTGACGCGCGTTGAAACTCGTCCTTCTCGAGAAGGTAAGTGGACTTATGTTTTTTTTGTTGACTTTAGGGGCCACAAGGATGACCCCGTCATAATAAAAGTTCTTGCTGAAGTAAGCCAAATTGTAATGGATTTACGTGTTCTTGGCTCTTACCCGAAAGCAGTTTTATAGCAGACATTGACATTTGGTAAGATTATGACCATGGACTTTAAAAGCTTGGCACTGCCGGGCATACAGAATTTAATGCCATATCAAGGTGGAAAGACAGTTGAAGAGGTGGAGCGAGAGCTTGGTGTTTTCGATGTGGTCAAGCTTTGCAGTAACGAGAACCCCTCAGACGCCAGCCTTGTTGCTAAATCAGCCATCATTAATGTTTTGGATGATATTGCTCGCTACCCTGATAGTAACGGCTACCACCTGAAGCAGAAACTGGCAGAGAAACTATCGGTGAATCCTAACCAGCTAACTCTTGGGAATGGGTCAAATGATCTGCTTGAGCTGGTTGCAAAATCTTTTCTAGGGTCAAATCATAGTGCTGTTTTTTCCCAGCATGCTTTTTTAGTCTACAAACTTGCAGTTGCCGCTCAAAATGCCAAATCAATTATTGTGCCAGCTAAAAGCTGGGGGCACGACTTGCAGGCTATGTCTGAGGCCATTGAGGGCGATACTCGTTTAATTTTTATAGCAAATCCTAACAACCCAACAGGAACTTATGTTGGGCTAGCGGAAATTAAAAATTTTATGGAGAGTATTCCTGAAAATGTGCTGGTCGTTGCTGATGAGGCATATTTTGAGTATGTGGATGCTCCAGGGTATGAAACAGTATTGGAGCTAATCAATGAGCATCCTAATTTGCTGGTTACACGTACTTTTTCTAAGGCTTACGGGTTGGCTTCTTTGCGCATTGGCTACTCTGTTTCGCATTCAAGTATCGCAGAGATTTTAAATCGTGTACGACAACCGTTTAATGTAAATGGCTTGGCTTTGGTGGCAGCAACAGCAATACTTGATGATCATGAATACCTACAAAAAAGTATTGAAATGAATCGTAATGGATACCAGCAGTTGGTCGCCGGAATTAACGAATTGAGCCTTAAATTCATACCCTCTGTTGGTAATTTTATTGCGATAGAAACCCCAGGAAATACCCATATTTTGCATAAAAGACTACTTGAAATGGGTGTTATTACTCGTATTATAGATGTGTATGAAATGCCAGATCACCTTCGTGTATCAATTGGAACACATGAAGAAAATAAACGTTTTCTTAGCAGTCTAAAAGACTTGCTTGGCTCCAAAGGGGTGTGATCTATGGCAAAAAAAATAAAGCGCTTACTTGTGATTGGGTTAGGGCTGATTGGTGGTAGTTTGGCAAAAGCTGCCAAAGATCGCAATCTTTACGATCAAGTCATAGGAAGCTCTCGCGATTACACAACGTTAGACGAGGCAATAAAAACAGGCATTATAGATAAGGCGGTAGAGAATATTGAGGATATCGCTACAGAGATGGGAAATGGAGATCTCGTTGTTATTGCTGTCCCAACACTTGCAGTCCCAGCTGTTATCTCTCAGCTTCAGCCGTTACTGAGTGAGATGGTAACAATTACAGATGTGGCAAGCGTAAAAGGCAGTGTAGTCGAAGCTGTTAATGAAGTTTATCGTTGTAGTCCTTCGCAATTTGTTCCCGGTCATCCTATTGCTGGCTCAGAGAAAAGCGGTATTGGCGCAGTTGATGCATTCTTATTCGAAAATCATCAAGTAATTTTAACTCCGTCTTCTGGCACTGGTTGTGACCATATTGATAGGGTCAAGAAATTATGGATTGGGGTGGGCGCATCAGTCAGTGAGATGGAAGTAGCAGATCATGACGAAATTTTAGCGGCCACTAGTCATTTGCCTCATATATTGGCGTATGCCTTGGTGGACATGTTATCAAGTATGAGAAAAAACCAAGAAGTTTTTCGTTATGCTGCTGGAGGCTTTGGTGACTTTACTCGAATAGCTGCCAGCGACCCTGTTATGTGGCATGACATAGTAATGGCAAACAAAAAAGCAATTACTTCTGCCCTAAGCGACTTAACGAAACATGTTGATTTCATCAAGCAAGCTATATCTCTTGGAGATAGCGAATATTTATTGGATGTTTTTTCGCACGCGCGAGAAACAAGAAACCATTTCGATCAAATGCGAGAAAACAAGACTTATTTGAAATCTATAGCTCAGACTGTTGATTACAGAGTGTCCCCAGGTGGTTGCATTAAAGGCAAGGTTGTGGTGCCTGGAGATAAGTCAATTTCTCACCGTGCTATTATTTTGGGGTCCATTGCTAACGGTGTTACCAGCATATCAGGCTTTTTGGAGGGAGAGGACAGCTTAGCCACACTGCAAGCATTTCGAGATATGGGTGTTGTGATCAAGAGACCCGCCAAAGGATGTGTTGAGATACACGGGGTTGGATTAAACGGACTACAGGCGCCCTCTGGGCCCTTATATTTAGGTAATTCTGGCACATCTATGAGATTACTTTCTGGATTGCTGGCTGCTCAGTCGTTTGATGTGGTCTTAACAGGCGACGAGTCTTTGTCAAAGCGACCGATGGAGCGCGTAGTAAGCCCTTTGAGAAAAATGGGTGCAGTGATTGCAATGAATAAAAATGGGTTGCCACCTTTGAAAATTAAGGGTGGGGTCAATCTTCAAGCTATAGATTATAAGTTACCAATGGCAAGCGCTCAGGTTAAATCATGCATTTTATTGGCAGGATTATATGCGGAGGGCCAGACTTCCACGATAGAGTCAGTTGCTACACGTGACCACACAGAGCGAATGTTGACAGGCTTTGGCTATCATGTTGATAGAAAAGGGCTTTCTGCAAGTCTGAGTGGCAAAGGGGAATTAAAGTCTACTACAATCAATGTACCTGCAGATATTTCATCGGCAGCTTTTTATATGGTAGCCGCCTCTATTGCTCCAGGCTCAGATGTTATCTTGCCTCATGTTGGAGTAAATCCAACGAGAATTGGCGTAATAAATATTTTGCAAATGATGGGGGCTGATATAAGGCTCTCCAATAAAAAAGAAGTGAGTGGTGAGCCTGTCGCTGATATTCAGGTACGCTATGCTCCACTTCACGGAATTGAAATTCCGGTAGATCAGGTTGCTTTAGCTATTGATGAGTTTCCGGTACTATTTGTGGCAGCAGCTTGCGCAACCGGAAGGACTGTTCTCAGAGGCGCTTTAGAATTGCGAGTCAAAGAAAGCGATAGAATTCAGTCTATGGCAGATGGTTTGACTACATTAGGAATAGAGGTAACAACCACACCAGATGGTATTGAAATCGAAGGTGGCTCAATTTTAGGTGGAGAGATAGACAGCAAAGACGATCACCGTATCGCGATGGCATTTAGTATCGCAGCCTTAAGAGCAAAAGAAATTATTCTAATACACAATTGCAGTAATGTTGCTACATCATTCCCTGGTTTTGTCGAGCAAGCGAACAAGTCTGGATTGAGTATCAATGAGGAAAAAAGATGACTGATTATGTGCCTGTAATGACTATAGACGGCCCAAGTGGCTCAGGAAAAGGGACTATTTGTCAGTTAATAGCAATTAGGCTTGGATTTCGCTATCTTGATAGTGGCGCACTTTATAGATTATTGGTATTGGCCGCTAGACGTCATACTGTAGATCTAAACAATGTTGAATCGCTAGCTGTACTGGCTGCTCATATGGATATTTCTTTTAATATGAATAGCGAACTTGAGTCGCAGATGATGCTAGAGGGTGAGGATGTATCTGCTCTTATCCGCGGTGAGGATATTGGTGCAGATGCCTCCACTATTGCAGCTCACCTGGAGGTGAGGGCCGCGCTACTGAGCAGACAGCGCGCTTTTTCTAAATCTCCTGGTCTTGTTGCGGATGGGCGTGATATGGGCACTATTGTATTTCCTGATGCGAACGCTAAAATTTTCCTTACAGCAAACCCTGAGATTCGGGCTAAAAGAAGACATAAGCAGTTGATGGATAAGGGTAAAGGTGTTAGCCTTGCTTGCCTCATAGAGCAGGTCAAAAAACGAGATGAGCGAGATATGACTCGTAAGTCTTCGCCAATGGTTCCTGCTCATGACGCTGTAATCATTGATAGCTCACATATGAGTATTAATGAAGTATTAGAACTGGGGTTAGAAGTTGCTAAAAAAAATGGCATACATCCCAGTAAATAGCCAAGTATTTGCGGCAAATAACCAGAAAAGCCGCATTACTTTTTACTAACAACCCACATAACTGGTGATGTGGCTTATAGAGCTAATGGTTCTATTCTTCCTATAGGTATCCCGATGAATGCAAGTTTTGCAGAATTATTTGAAGAAAGTTTAAAAACAGTTGAGATGAATGCCGGTGCGATTATAACTGGTGTCATTACTGATATTGATAAAGACTGGGTAACTGTCCACACCGGTCTTAAATCTGAAGGTGTTATTCCAAAGGAAGAGTTTTTTGATGATAACGGTGAAATCGCCATCGCTATTGGCGATGAAATACAAGTTTCTCTTGAGGCAGTAGAAGACGGGTTTGGCGCAACTAAATTGTCTAGAGAAAAGGCTCGAGCTGCTGAGTCCTGGATTATTCTCGATGCTGCACTGAAGGCAGAAGAGGCAGTTATAGGAATTATAAGCGGTAAAGTGAAAGGTGGATTTACAGTTGAAGTTCAAGGTTTGCGTGCATTTTTGCCAGGGTCCCTTATAGATGTTCGTCCAATTCGTGACACCTCGCACTTAGAAAATAAGCCACTAGAATTCAAGGTTATAAAACTTGACCAGAAGCGCAATAATGTTGTGGTGTCTAGACGTGCCGTTATGGAGCAAGTTAGCAGTGTTGAGCGTGATGAAATGCTTGCTAATCTTGAAGAAGGGGCCACGGTTAAAGGCTTGATCAAGAATCTTACAGATTACGGTGCTTTTGTTGATCTTGGTGGAATAGACGGCCTATTGCATATAACTGATATGTCTTGGAAGCGCATAAAACATCCATCTGAAATAGTAAATGTTGGTGATGATGTCGATGTAAAAATATTGAAATTTGATCGTGAGCGCAATCGTGTATCCTTGGGTATGAAGCAAATGGGTGAAGATCCTTGGGCTGATATAACAGGCCGTTACCCGCAAGGTGCTCGGACCACCGCTACAGTTACCAACCTTACTGATTATGGTTGTTTTGCTGAGCTAGAAGATGGGGTTGAAGGTCTTGTTCATGTATCTGAAATGGACTGGACTAATAAAAATATTCATCCATCTAAGGTGGTTCAGCTGGGTGACACAGTGGAAGTTATGATCCTAGATATCGATCAAGAACGCCGTAGGATTTCTTTGGGCGTCAAGCAGTGCTTTATGAACCCTTGGGATGAGTTTGGAACAGCGCATGCAAAAGGTGCCAAGATTACTGGCAACATTAAATCTATAACTGATTTTGGTATCTTTATCGGTTTAGATGGAGGCATCGATGGGCTGGTCCATCTCTCTGATATTTCATGGGATGAAGTGGGTGAAGAAGCTGTCCGTAATTATAAGAAAGGAGACGAGGTGGAAACAGTCATCTTGTCTATCGACTCTGAAAGAGAGCGTATTTCTTTGGGCATCAAACAATTAGTTGATGACCCTTTTTCTCGGTACGTGTCTGAATACGACAAAGGGGTAGTTGTTTCTGGTACTATTAAGGAAGTTAATGCCAAGGAAGCGGTTATTCTTCTGAGTGATGGTGTTGAAGCGCAACTGAAAGCATCAGAGCTGTCGCGAGAAAAGGTAGATGATGCATCTAAATTTCTGAAAGAGGGTGATGAGATAGAGGCAAAAATTATCAATATAGATCGCAAGAATCGGATAATTTCTTTATCAGTCAAAGCCAAGGATGTAGAAGAGGAAAAAACTGCAATAAAAGAGCATAAAAAATCAGAAGTAGACAGTGCGTCTCCGACTACTATAGGTGATTTGATTAAAGCTCAGATGGAAAACAAAGAGGGTTAACACAATAAAGCAAGGGGTGGCAGAAATGGCTACCTCTTGTTTTTGATTAAATTAATGCAATCACTAGCCTTATAGAAATTTATGACAAAATCAGAACTAATAGAATCTATTATAAGTAAACAGGATCAACTTACTCCGGTTGATGTAGATCTTGCCATTAAAATGATCTTAGAAAAAATGACCCAAACACTTTCTGTGAATGAGAGAATCGAAATAAGAGGTTTTGGTAGTTTTTGTCTGCATCACCGTGCTTCCCGTATCGGAAGAAACCCGAAAACAGGAGCAGCGGTAGAATTGGCTAGCAGGTCAGTACCGTACTTTAAGCCTGGCAAGGAGCTACGCGAAAGAGTTAACGTTTTTATATAAAATTTAATTCCGCCCAAGCTATTTTTTAACCTGAAAGCAAAGCCAAAAATATCTTTGTTGCAGTAGCAGGAAAAGCTTTCCTTTTAGGTTCTTTTTGGAGTTTTCGTGTCAGCACTAAAAACCATTTTATGGTTGCTCGTTACATTTATCTCTGTCGCTTTAGGTGCCTGGATTGTCGTTGATAATCCAGACCCGGTATCTTTTAAAATTTTTGGTTTTACGGCAAGCACTTTACCTCTTGGGTTGTGGTTGCTTGGAAGCTTCTCGATAGGATGTATAACTTCGCTGTTAGTCACTTCTTCGACCCTAATTAGATTAAATTATAGATTGCGAAGAGCTGATAGACGGTATGTTAAGTTAAAATCCTCTATAGCGGACATCAAGGAAGAAAAATAATGAAGACTAGCGATCCAAAGATTATCGTTGCTCTTGATTATAGCGACACCAAAGACGTCATCAAGTTCGCTAATTCAGTTGATCCATCACTTTGCAGGCTTAAAGTTGGCAAAGAACTGTTTACCCATGCCGGCCCAGAAGTTGTTTCAGATCTTATCAAAAAAGGTTTTGACGTCTTTCTTGATCTTAAATTTCATGACATCCCCAATACAGTCTCTGGTGCTATTAGTATTGCTGCAGATATGGGTGTCTGGATGACAGATGTCCATGCTTCTGGCGGAAAGAGGATGATGGAGGAAGCAAAAAATACATTAGAAAAAAATAATAGTGACATGTTGCTTGTCGCTGTGACAGTTTTAACTAGTTTTTCTAGTGATGATTTAAGTGATGCTGGCATTTCCTCGACCCCTGGAGAGCAAGCACTTCGACTCGCTGTTCTTGCCAAAAATTCAGGTATGGACGGCGTGGTTTCATCAGCTGGAGAAGCCAAAGAATTGCGCAAGACCTGCGGCGAAGACTTTATCTTGGTCACTCCGGGTATACGCGCCATTGCAGCCAAGTCAGACGACCAGCGTCGAATTTTTACGCCCTCCGAAGCTATGGCTAACGGAAGTAGCTACTTGGTAGTTGGCCGCCCAATCACCCAGGCGTTAAATCCTGTTGAGGCGTTAAAGCTCATAATTGATGAGGTCTCATAAGTATTCTTAATTAGGGCAGGCCTACAGGCATGTCTAAGCAGTAATATTCTGGAATCAGACCTATCCACTAGGTGTTATGACAGCAATAAATAGGCCTCCGTTCAGGGGGTTTTTTGCGTTTTAAGGGGTGATCTACAGCCCAGCAAACACGAGGCCTCCAGAAAAAGGAACAGTATATAGGAGAAAGGAGTGCGCTGAGGGGCTCTTGACAGCAATACGCCAAGTTCAGTCCTGCCTTGAGCCCGCCCTTCTTTTGAAGATTAACTGGGCAGATTCCGGACCAGGTTACTCTTGGCCAGAGACTTATCATTCTGTCTATTTGCCTGGCTTTAACATTTTCGTGGTAACAGGGTAACCCCCTAATAAACCAAAGACTAGCTTAATAAATGGACCGACTTTCGGGGGGGGCAGGTCATTCCTGCCTTTGCGCTTTAAACGTATCGGCCGAGGCCATATTCCACCAGCCTCTATAAATCTCATTGTCCTTAATTGCGCTCTTCAACCGCCATTATCTCCTGATATGTATGGATGAGCTAGGTCTAGGTCTAGGTCTAGGTCTAGGTCTACTGTTGTTGTCGACACAATCGGTCACCGGGTAACGCCGTTTCACCTAGCCTGATTTCTCCACTGTTTATCAATAATTCAAGCACAGGTGTGCCTAGAAGTTGATTTTTTAGGTAATAGAAAAAAATGATTAGTCCTACGAACAGAGTCATAGCTACTTTTTTAATTGCGGCCCAAAATATCGATTTAAATCCGCTCAATAGTTGACTATTTTACTCGGGTATTATAAAGTTAATACCCGAGCAAAACAGTCAACTATTACGATTTAATGTCTTTGCGAGTGAAATTTGACAGCAGATATCAAGTTTGTTTAGCCAGCCGGGCAACTGCCAAAACTATGATGTGTACAAAAAGGATGAATACTAATGGCGATTACATTGACCGAAAAAGCAGCGAAAACAATTCAGGTCCAGCTTGCAAAGAACGGCAAGGGATTGGGTATGCGGGTAGGGGTCAAAAAAGTAGGATGTTCTGGCTTTGCATACACATTCGACTATGCCGACGAAGTGCGTGCTGACGATCAGGTGTTCGAATCGCATAACGCGGTACTAGTGGTAGATGCTACCAGCCTGCCATTTCTCGACGGTTCACTTGTTGATTTCGTCAAAGAAGGCCTCAATGAGTCATTCATCTTTGATAATCCGAACGCCGAAAGTCAGTGTGGCTGCGGTGAGAGCTTTAAC
>JBLIIR010000017.1:0-19928 GCA_047635255.1 Porticoccus sp.
TTTTTAATTTGACCAACATCTCTACTAACCAAGAGGGGTGGCGTACATTGAGGAAAGGAGGCTGCAAAAATTTTTTCATTGCAGTCCCTAAGGCTTTGCGGCTTGTTGAGAACCATTACACCCAGCTTCTCTGCTGCTTCAAGCATGTAGGTTGTATAGATGTACTCAGTATCAAAAGGAGGATCTTTACGCATAAGAATGACATTCAGGTCTGACAGCGATGTAAGTTTTGGCCGCCCTAAAGAAAACCAGTCTGTCTGATGATCTTTGACTCGTAGTTGAGACATGCTAGCGACTGGATTTTCATTTTCAAGAGATAGGTCATGTTGCTGCATATACATAATATCCCAGCCTCTGTTTTGCGCGGCAAGAAGTAATAGCAGTGTGGTGTCTTTGCATGGATTAATTGATTCAATCGAGTCCATTACAACGCCCAGAGTTTTGGTCATGCGTGCATCCTATAAATAGCCGGCTGTGTTTATTATTTTTTAACGCTTGAAATATGCTTGTTACTATAAATCATTCCTTGGTTTTTAAAACCATGTAGATCCGCCTATGCTTGCAGCTTATTTTTTGAATGACTTTTATACTGTGATTGAGCTTATCTTTGCGAGAAGGTTTAAAAAATTATCCACTAGGCATGTAGTCATAATCAGTCAATCAGACTACTGGGCGGGTTAATTTTCAGAATTACACCCTCAAGTAGAATAATAAGATAAAATAAGCTAGCTTTGTTTGCTCGGAGACGCATCAATATGAACAGAAAATTACATCAGTCACGTAAGAGTCCAGCTCTTTTGGTGACTACGTTGGCCTTAATGGCTGCACTGGGGTTTGTTGGCTACACAGCATGGTTAGTTATTTCATTGCCGCTCATTCAGGAAGAGCTAAGACAGCTATACTTCGTTATTCTATTATTAGATGAATACCATAAATTTTCTTATCCTGTGTTCTTTTCTGGAGCACTATGCGTTGTTTTATTGATGCTTATTAGCGTAGAGATATATCGAAGATCACGCGAAAGATTTGCTATAGAGAGCAATAATCAGCAAGCTGTTTTTTTGCTATTAGATCAAATATCCTCACTCAATGGCGTTGGTTTTCACGGCGATACTGAGGAAATTCAAGATTTTAATGGCACTATTCCGGAAGCAATAAAGTTTTCTATTGAGAAACTACAGGCCCTTGCTGATCAAATACAGGGGTCATCAGAAAATTTGTCAGCAACAGTAAATGAGACCCGAGTAATTGCATCCCAGTTGGCCGAGGTGTCCGAACACCAATCAGATGAAATATCCACTGTAACCAAAGCTATTAAAGAATTAGAGGGGACCATCGACGGACTGTCTGCTCAACTGAAGGGCGCTGTTGCTGAGACAGAGGAAATATCTTCCCTTGCCAAAAAAGGGGCCACAATTATCAAAAATACTGCTTTCGATATTGGCAGCACACAAGATCAAATCAACGAAACTTCCAAACATGTTAATCGGTTGAGTGAAAATTTTAAAGAAATTGGAAGCTTGATTTTAGCTCTCAACGATATGGCAGATCAAGCGCATATTTTTGGTCTTAATGCAGCCATTCAAGCCTCCACGGCTGGAGATGCAGGAAAAGGATTTGGCGTAATTGCTGAAGAGATTCAAAGACTAGCAGAACGCTCTGGGGTTGCCACCAAACAAATAACTGCATTGATCCGTATTGTCCATGTGGGCACCAACGAAACTATTAGCTCTATGGATAAAGCTGTACTCAAGGCAACCAAGGGCAAAAAAGTGTCAGACGAGGCAAGCCATGTCGTGACGGACATTGAAGGGGTTGTATTGGGCTTGGCTAAACAGATCAATGATGCAGCTATAACCTTAACAGCCCAGAGAACATTGACTATCAAAGTTTCAAAAACGATGGATGTGATACAGGATATATCGTCCCAACTACTCTTCGGTACAAATAATACGGCTGAAATTATGAATGAGCTTGCCGATGTATCTTTGGACCTGAGTAACGCGGTGTCTGGATTTAGGCAGCCTGCTATGTGTGAAGATTTGATCGACGAACCATCGCGTTCGACTTCAACTCCAGATTTTAGCTTTGGCGCCAGAGAAAATCAGATTGATTTAGGAAAATAATAACTGTGCTAGTCGCTGCTTCTAAGATCAAGGTAGGAGGCATTCCGCCATTATTTAAATTCATAAGAGTATTGATATGGCGGAGCAGATAAGTGGAAAATCAGAATGGATTGAAATTTCTCAAGAACAGATCAATCAATTTGCAGATGTTACAGGAGACCATCAATGCATACATGTTAGCCCGGAGCGCGCAGCAAAAACAAAATTTGGTGGTCCGGTAGCACACGGATTTCTATCTCTTTCGCTGATACCCCATCTGATAATGGAGGCACTAGTTGATCAGATTGGGCGGTCTACGGTACTAAATTACGGGGTGAATCGATTGCGATTTATTGTGCCTATTCGTCCACGTAATTCTATTCGCCTTCATTGGAATGTTGTATGCACTGAGCAGAAAAAAAATGGCCTGTTGCTAACTATTGACGTAGTCATCGAGATTAAGGGTGAGGAAAAACCAGCATTAACAGCCGAATGGCTTGTATATATCATCGACTAAATATTCATTCTTTAGGGTTGATTTCCATCTAACATGTTTAATGCGCACTAAATAATTTAGCTCGTACAGTTTCCCTATATTTTGTTGGCGAAGTATCAAAGTGTTGACTAAAAATTTTACTGAATGAAGCAGCGTCTTGATACCCGCTATGGAGGGCTACTTCGAAAATAGGAAGATTGGATTTTTGTAGTAACTCCCCTGCATTTTTCAACCGGATAGACTGTAAATATTCTAGAGGTGTTTTTCCCAAGGCGCTCTTGAATCGTCGGTTGAAGTTTCTAGTGCTAAATTCAAATTGTTTTGCCACCTCACTTATCAAGATAGCCTTATGGTAATTATCTTCCAGCCAAATCTGCGCTTGAACCACTTGTTCGTCTGGATGCTGCTGCACATCATCAGAAAAATAGCTAGTAGGCTTAAAAGAGCTGCGAATTTCATGGAAAAAGTTCCTTTCCACTTGATTTGCAGCGC
Organism: Porticoccus sp.; assembly: GCA_047635255.1. Lineage (GTDB taxonomy): Bacteria > Pseudomonadota > Gammaproteobacteria > Pseudomonadales > Porticoccaceae > Porticoccus. The sequence goes on from JBLIIR010000017.1 coordinate 3,094, forward strand.
TTCGGCCATAGAGCCTGGCTGAAAGATGAACCATTAGTTCAGCCATAGCATTAACGCTTGCAGCACAATAAAGATTTCCTGCCTGAGTAATAAAGTACTGTCGTTTTAATAGAACATTTGGATAATCTTTTTGGAATTGATCGAAATAGTGCCAATGTGTTGTTGCCGGCTGTTTGTCGAGGAGACCAGATTTGGCAAGAAAACAGACACCAGTTCCTACTGCTATAACTATAGCCCCTTGAGCAACCTGTTGTCGCAGCCAAGGCATGTAATCGTTGTATTTTATTAGAGCTGGTCTTGGATTTCGCCATAACGCAGGTAAGTTAATAATGTCAAAATTTTGTGAGTCATCAATAGTTGCAGATGGCCGAATATCAAAGCCAGACGGCGATGTAATGGGGCGCTCATCAATGGACAGAGTAAGTGCTTCAATTCTCCTAGTGTTTGGGTATTTAGGCCGAACAGTGGCTTCTGCTGTTCGTAGCATTTCCACTGGAAGTGTAGCGCTGGTACCCAGAATATTGTCATAGAGCAGCGTTGCTATCCGTAGGGGAGGTTCTTTTGATGTTACTTCTATAGCCATAATGGCAAAATATATGGCCATAAACGACAAAAGTCAACGAACTATAGCCTGATAAACTTATTTGCATCCATATATAGACAAGAGTGCCAGCCGATGCAAGCTTTGCCAATTATAGTAGGTTTTGGTGGTTATAATGCTGCTGGAAGAAGCTCGTCTCATCAGGCTTTTCGCCGTATAGTGATTGAGTCTCTTCCAGAGTATCAGCAAGAGCAAACCATAGTTGGCTTGGCTTGCCTTATGAAGCTAGTCTCATGGGACGGCGAACTTTATATCGATGCAGAAAATAAACAGCGTACCCCGAAGCAGGTGGTAGAGGCCTTTGGTGGTTTGGTGCTTAAAGGCACCTTAATCCGTCGTCTGGAGGATTCTTTATTTGATCCCAAAAAAATATATGGTCACAAACGAATAAAAATAGAGCCCAAAAATGGAGAAGCTGTAGTTTTCAGGCTAGCCAAAAAAGATATACCTGAATCGATTCCTGGACACTGGAATATTAAATATTTGGATGAAGCGTTTTGCGAAATCAGCATTAAAAACGCTGCAGATTTTTTAGTACCGACATATTCTGAACAGGCAGCCAAAGCCGCAGGACAGCTCCCCTCAGGCTTTGATCCTGCTGCGCAATATAACTCGCATTTTCATCCCAGAGGGCTTCAGTTGGCGCTACTGGGAGCCAGTGATGCGTTAGCTTCTATCGGGATTCCGTGGGACACAATAGCAGCTAGCATTCGCCCCGACGAAGTCGGTGTTTATTGCACCAGCATTATGGGGCAAGTCACTAAAGAGGGGCTGGGTGGGTTACTGCAGGCAAGACTTTTGGGGGAGCGGACGACCTCAAAGCAGTATGCCATGGGCCTAAATACCATGCCTGCAGATTTTGTGAACGCTTACGTAATAGGCAGTGTTGGTCATACGGCTGCAATAACTGGAGCTTGCGCATCTTTTCTTTATGTTTTGCAGGCAGCAATTCAAGATATCAGGAGCGGGCGAAGAAGGGTGGCAATAGTTGGCAGTGCTGAGGCCGGGTTGACTCCAGAAATTATGGAGGGTTTTACCAGTATGGGGGCTCTAGGCACTGATATTAATCTTTGTAAGTTGGATTCATCGAAAATACCAAATTGGCGAAAAGCTAGCAGGCCATTTGGAGAAAACTGCGGATTTACAATTGGTGAGGCCACCCAATACATAGTTCTGATGGATGACGCTCTTGCTGTAGATCTTGCGGCAGACGTACATGGTGCTGTTCCTGATGTATTTATCAATGCAGATGGCATCAAGAGATCTATATCAGCGCCTGGTGTTGGCAATTATGTTTCTTTTTCTAAAGCGGTAGCATCAGCAATTGCAATTGTAGGCGAATCAACCGTTCGCAAACATAGTTTTATTCATGCGCATGGCTCTAGCACCCCTGCAAATAGAGTTACAGAATCTAGGATATTTGATCGTGTAGCGGAAGCCTTTTCTATTAAGGATTGGCCCATTACTGCGGCAAAAGCTTTTGTAGGACACTCTTTGGCAGCAGCTAGTGGCGATCAACTCACCCTTGCGCTGGGGACATTTAAGTACGATATACTTCCTGGTATTAAAACAGTCGATAAAATTGCTGATGATGTTGCTCAGAAGCGCTTGTTTTTCCCTTTACAGGACATGGATCTTGTTAATCGAAAAATGGATGTAGCATTTGTAAACTCAAAAGGATTTGGTGGTAATAATGCTACAGCAGTAGTCCTTTCTCCGCGCAAAGTGGAGAATATGCTATCTGCTAGGTATGGATCAGCGATGGCAGACTACCAAAGCCGTCGAGAAGAAACTCGTCAAGCAGCAAAAAATTATGCCGAAAAAGCAGATAAAGGCAATGTTCCAGTTTTCTATCGCTTCGGGGAAGCCCTAGTTCAAGAAAAAGATATTGATATTTCTTGTGATGGCATACATGTGCCCGGGTACAAGCAGGACGTAATATTTGATAAATTAAACCCATGGGCGGACATGGGTTGAAAGACACGCAAAGCTAAATCAGTCTATTTTGCGCAGAGACTAAGTTTATTTTTCGATGCCCAGAGATTCCCACAGCCGGTCAATTTTTTCTTTTATTTTAGCGTCCATTTCGATTGGCTTACCCCACTCTCTATCTGTTTCGCCCGGCCACTTATTAGTGGCGTCAAACCCTACCTTTGAGCCTAGTCCAGAGACAGGAGAGGCAAAGTCTAAATAATCAATGGGGGTATTATCAATTACCACCATATCTCGCTTAGGGTCCATTCGAGTTGTAATGGCCCATATTACATCATTCCACTCGCGAGGATTCACATCGTCATCTACAACAACTACAAATTTCGTGTACATGAATTGTCGTAAAAAAGACCAAACCCCCATCATCACGCGCTTGGCGTGGCCAGGATACTTTTTTTTCATCGAAACAACAGCCATGCGGTAGGAACAACCTTCAGGCGGAAGATAAAAATCAATAATTTCTGGAAATTGTTTTTGTAGAATAGGGACGAATATTTCGTTCAGCGCTACCCCCAGAATAGCTGGCTCGTCAGGAGGCCTGCCAGTATAAGTGCTATGATAGATGGGGTCTTTCCGATGAGTGATTCTTTCCACAGTAAAAACTGGAAATTGATCCACTTCATTATAGTAGCCAGTATGGTCTCCAAAAGGGCCTTCAGTCGCCATTTCGTCTGGATAAAGAAAGCCTTCTAAGATAAATTCAGCGCTTGCTGGCACTTGAAGATTGCTGCCCAGACAGCCCACCACCTTTGTTTTTTCACCTCTTAGTAGCCCTGCAAAAGCATATTCTGAGAGAGTGTCTGGCACAGGTGTGACCGCACCTAATATAGTTGCGGGGTCAGCACCTAAAGCTACAGCAATTGGAAAGGGTTCTCCAGGATGAGCTAGTTGCCAGTCTTGAAAATCAAGCGCTCCTCCTCGATGAGACAACCATCGCATGATGAGTTTATTTTTCCCTATTACCTGCTGGCGATAAATACCTAGATTTTGTCTTTCTTTCTCTGGGCCTCGGGTGATAACTAGCGGCCAAGTAATCAGCGGCCCGGCATCACCTGGCCAACAGGTCTGAATTGGTAGTTTGTTTAAATCAACATCTGCACCTTCAATGATAAAGTCCTGACAGGCGGCTTTTTTTACAACCCGTGCTGGCATGTTTAGAATCTGTTTAAACTTATCACGATTTCCCCAGAGGTCTTTTATTCCTTTCGGCGGTTCTGGCTCTTTTAGAAAAGCGAGCAACTCTCCTATTTCTCGCAGGCCAAGAAGAGTTTCTTTTCCCATGCCCAGCGCAACTCTTTCTGGCGTACCAAAAAGATTGCCTAATACAGGAATATCGAATCCTTTGGGATTTTCAAATAATAGAGCTGGGCCTCCAGCGCGAAGGGTACGGTCACAAATTTCTGTCATTTCCAGAACAGGGTCAACTTCGATTTTAATGCGTTTTAATTCGCCGCGCTCTTCTAGGAATTTAATAAACCCCCTAAGATCTGAGTGTTTTATTGTCATGTTAGATAATAGTTAGAAATAGGTATACTCCAAGTGTTACGATAAAGACTTGTAATTGCAACTTCTTACAAGTTATTAAGTAAGTTAAAATTGTATCTGAAATTCTAGATCGTAGCGCTAAATAATCGATGTATAAATACATTATGAGCTCCAAAAAGAGAAATACATGAATAATTTTCTTATAGCACCATCAATCCTGTCCGCAGATTTTGCTCGATTGGGAGAGGAGGTAGAGACCGTTATTGATGCAGGTGCTAACCTGGTCCATTTCGACGTAATGGATAATCATTATGTGCCTAATTTGACTATTGGCCCCATGGTTTGCAAGGCATTGCGTGACTACGGGATAACAGCCTCTATTGATGTGCACCTCATGGTTGATCCCGTAGATCAGCTTATTAATAGTTTTTCCGCTGCCGGCGCTAACTGGATAACCTTTCATCCGGAAGCCTCTCAAGATGTTGATCGTTCCCTACAATTAATAAGAGATGCAGGATGTAAGGGTGGTTTAGCGTTAAATCCGGGAACGGGGCTTGATGAGATAAAACACTTTTTAAAAAAAGTGGATATAATTCTACTAATGTCTGTAAACCCTGGCTTTGGGGGACAAAAATTTATTCCAACGACATTAGGTAAGTTGCGTGAAGCTCGCATTCTTATTGATAATAGCGGGCTAGATATCCGCCTGGAGATCGATGGGGGTGTTACCACTCAAAATATTAGGGAAATTGCTGAAGCAGGGGCAGATACTTTTGTTGCCGGTTCAGCCATCTATGGTTCTGATGATTATCGTCAAGCCATTAATTGTATGCGTGTGGAATTATCCAAATTGGAGCTTAAGCAGTCATGACCCCCGAGCACTTTGCCAAACTGGCTAAGAAAAATTACAGTCGAATCCCAGTGATACGAGAAGTTTTGGCCGATCTAGAAACACCGTTATCTTGTTATTTAAAGCTAGCAAGAGGGCCATACTCGTATTTATTTGAATCTGTTCATGGTGGCGAAAAATGGGGGCGTTATTCCCTTATAGGTCTGCCATCAAGTACCATTATAAAGGTCTTCGGCGATCAGCTGGTGGTAGAAAAAAATAATCAAATTATAGAATCTAAGACTACGACAGATCCTCTAAGTGATATTGAGGCTTTCCAATCCAGATACCAGATACCTGAATTACCTGAATTACCTCGCTTCACAGGAGGACTTGTAGGTTATTTCAGCTACGATACCGTGCGTTATGTTGAGGAGAGATTAAAGCAATCGGCACCCAAAGATGACTTAGACAATCCGGACATCTTATTGATGGTGTCTGATGAAGTGGTAATTTTTGATAATCTGCTGGGAAAACTAATTTTTGTTGTTCACCAGGATCCTTGTGATATAAATGCCTGGGGTAAGGCCCAGAAAAGACTAGATGAACTTGAGGCTAAGCTCAAAAACCCTGTTCCGGACCTGCCGTCATTGAATTTAGATAGTAAAGGACAAAGTGAGTCTGCTTTTATATCTAGTTTTGGCGAAGAGAATTTTCTGGCAGCAGTCAGTAAGATAAAAGACTACGTGCTAGCTGGCGATGCAATGCAAGTTGTCCCATCGCAGCGGCTATCTTTGGACTTTAATGCCGAACCCTTGAATCTTTATAGGGCATTACGCTGTCTTAATCCATCCCCCTACATGTATTTTCTGGATCTAGATTCCTTTCATATAGCAGGGTCATCGCCAGAAATTTTAGCTCGTCTAGAGGACGGAGAGGTAACAGTGAGGCCTATCGCCGGAACTCGTCGTCGCGGACACACCTCCGAGGAAGACTTGGCCCTAGAAAAAGAGCTGTTAAGTGACCCCAAAGAAATTGCAGAGCATTTGATGCTCATTGATTTGGGTCGCAATGATGTGGGAAGAGTTGCCCAAACAGGAACAGTAGAAGTCACTGATCAGATGCTAGTGGAGCGTTATTCGCATGTTATGCATATTACATCCAATGTGACCGGTCAGGTGAAGCCGGGCACTACGGCTATGGACGTGCTGCGAGCAACGTTACCGGCTGGTACTTTGAGTGGAGCTCCAAAAATTCGTGCTATGGAAATAATTGATGAGCTTGAGCCAGTGAAACGCGGGGTGTATGGGGGAGCTGTAGGCTATATTGGTTGGAATGGCAATATGGACACTGCTATTGCCATCAGAACCGCAGTAATTAAAGACGGTAAGCTTTATGTGCAAGCTGGCGCCGGAGTAGTAGCAGATTCGGTTCCAGAGCTGGAATGGAAAGAAACTATAAATAAAGCACGCGCTATTTTTCGTGCTGTTGATTTGGTCGTCTAAGGCACCCTGGCTATGATTTTAATGATTGATAATTATGACTCGTTTACCTATAACGTGGTGCAGTATTTGGGAGAACTCAAGGCTGAGGTGCGAGTCATCCGTAATGATGAGCTGACGTTAGAGCAAATCCAATCAATAGCCCCAGAAAAAATTGTTATCTCCCCTGGACCATGCACCCCTAAAGAAGCAGGTATTTCTGTGGCAGCGATTGAACATTTTTCTGGAAAAATTCCTATCCTGGGTATTTGTCTGGGCCATCAAAGTATTGGTCAAGCCTTTGGTGGAAAAATTACACGAGCTAGAAATGTAATGCATGGAAAAACGTCCTTTATTTATCATAGCAACAAGGGAGTGTTTAAGGGCTTGCCCAATCCTTTTGAGGCGACTCGCTATCATTCATTAATTGTCGAAAGGGTAAGTTTGCCGCATTGTCTTGAAGAGACTGCCTGGACTAAAAAATCGACAGGAGAGATTGATGAAATTATGGGTTTTCGTCACCGCGATTTTGCAGTAGAAGGCGTACAGTTCCACCCAGAGTCGATTCTTACTGAAAATGGACACGACTTGCTCGAAAATTTTTTGAAAAACTAAAAAAGGCTACGATGGACATTCAGCACGCAATTAACAAAATTTTGAATGGCCATAATCTTGCGATCAATGACATGCGTGAGGTAATGATGCAGATTATGACGGGAAAGGCTACTGATGCTCAGATAGGTGGGTTTTTGATCGGACTGCGCATGAGGGGCGAAACGGTCGAAGAGATTACTGGTGCAGCCCAAATAATGCGTGAACTATCAGTACCATTACACCTAACAAATGAGCACTTGGTGGATATCGTTGGAACAGGTGGCGATAGTGCAGGAATCTTTAATGTGTCTACAGCAAGTATTTTTGTTGCGGCAGCAGCGGGCGCGAATATTGCCAAACATGGCAATAGAGGAGTTAGCAGCAGCAGTGGCAGCGCAGATTTGCTAGAGTATGCGGGGGTAAATTTAGATCTATCAGCAGAACAAATAGGCCTTTGCGTAGAAGAGGTTGGCATTGGTTTTATGTTTGCTGTTAAACATCATAGTGCAATGAAGCATGCTGTTGGTGCGCGTAAAGAGCTGGGCGTACGTACTATTTTTAATCTGCTGGGTCCGCTCACCAATCCAGCAAAAGTTCCAAATATGCTGCTGGGTGTTTATGATCGCAAATGGTTAACCCCACTTGCAGAAGTAATGAGGGAGCTAGGCGGCGAACATGTACTTGTTGTTCATTCGCAGGATGGGTTGGACGAGATTAGCATTTCTTCCGATACCTGGATTGCAGAACTCAAAGACGGCGAAATTAGCGAATATACTTTAATGCCAGAAGATTTTGGGATGCGCAAAGGCAATCTTGATGATCTGAAGGTTTCTGATGCAAAAGAAAGCTTGGATTTGATAAAACTAGCGCTATCTAAGCAGCGCGTCTTTTCATCTAAGATTGAGTGTGCATCTGATATGATTGCATTAAATGCTGGAGCAGCACTTTATGTTTCTGGCATTGCGAATAATTTAGCAGAAGGTGTAATTTTAGCGCAAGACGCTATTGGTAGTGGCCTAGCTAAGGAAAAAATCTCTGAACTTGCTGCGTTTACTCGTTGTTTTTAGGCAAGAAAAATCTTACAAATCGTAGTCAAAATATTATGGATGCAGCATTGGATACTCCAACAGTTTTAAAAAAAATTCTAACTAAAAAAATAGTAGAGGTCGCTAGTCGACAACGAAATGTATCGCTGGCCGAGCTAGAGCAGCAATGTCGCGGAGAGCTAAAAAACAGAGAATTAAGAAGTTTTTCAGGTGCCCTGTTTGAAAAAATAAATACAGGAGCATCTGCAGTTATTGCTGAAATTAAAAAGGCATCACCCAGCAAAGGGGTGATCAGAGAAAATTTTGATCCTGAAAAAATTGCTATAAGTTATCAGAAAGGCGGCGCAGCTTGCTTGTCTGTTTTGACGGAAAGTGCCTTTTTCCAAGGCTCAGATGATTATTTAAAAATAGCCAGAAACGCCACCTGTTTGCCAGTTTTAAGAAAGGACTTCATAGTTGATCCTTATCAAGTTTATGAATCTTATGTGCTAGGCGCAGATTGTATTTTATTGATTGTTGCAGCCTTGAGCCAGGCAGACATAGAGGAACTACATGGAATTGCCCGAAAGCTTGGCCTGGATGTGTTGATGGAAGTCCACAATGAAGAAGAGCTTGATAGGGCTCTATTGATGGATAATCCAATGATTGGAATCAATAATCGTAATCTGCATACTTTTGAAACAAGTCTTGATACAACTATCCAGCTCTTGAATAAGATCCCAAAAAATAGAATTATTATTACTGAAAGCGGCATACTTAATTCAGACGATGTTGCCATCATGAAAGATCATGATGTAAATGCTTTTTTGGTTGGTGAAACATTTATGCGTGCAGATGATCCAGGATTAAAATTATCTGAAATGTTTATGTAGATGAGGATTTTTAGTCTAGTTAAAAGCTATAAGTATATTAATTTTTTTAAATTTTAACTTTTTTGAGGCCTTTTATTTTTATGAAAGCAAAGATTACATGGGATGGAGAGGTTAAATTTATAGCCGAGTCTGAGTCTGGACACAGGGTTGTCATGGATGGTCCTCCAGATTATGGCGGTGAAAATGCAGGCCCCCGACCTATGGAAATGATGTTGATGGGGATGGGAGGTTGTTCAGCTTTTGATGTGGTTCATATTTTGCAGAAAAGTCATCAAAGCGTAGCGACTTGCGTGGCAGAAATTACTGCAGTCAGAGCCAAAGAGATTCCTGCAGTATTTACTAAAATACACCTACATTTTCTGGTGTCAGGCGACAATCTAAAAGAAAGCATAGTGCGTAACGCAGTCAAGCTATCCGCTGAAAAATATTGCTCCGCTTCTATTATGCTCACCAAGGGTGGCGTCGAAGTTACTCACACATTCGAGACTGATAGCCCTAAAGTCTGAACAATGTCTATAGTTTCCTCCGGCCCAAAAATCTGATTATTAAAAATTAGCAATTAAAAAAAGGCAGCTTACGCTGCCTATAAAAGGATACTGAAAGAGAAGAACAAACAAGATGTTCAATTTGATGGAATCGGTCCTGGAAGGCGATTCCATAATTTACTTATCAATGGAGCAAATATACAGCACTTGACATATATGCCTAAAATGTATATATATTATGTTATTCATAATTTTTAGGAATTAGTAATTAAGGGGATCCTCTATAGACATAGAGTGCACCTACCATGCTTACAATATTTATATATAATGCTGTGCCAGCACTCATTCGCTATTATCTAAGATAGTAGTTTGTCCCTTTAGTGCCATCTAGTTTGGAGTATGATCTTGGATGCAAAACTATTATCTCGCGTAGACCTTAATTTATTAGTAGCACTACAGAGGCTATTAGAGGAAGAAAGTGTGACTAAGGCGGCCGAAAGGCTATTTATCACACAACCGGCTATGAGCAAAACATTACAACGTTTGCGAGAAACATTTAATGATCCTTTGTTTGTCAGATGTGGGCGAGGTTTGTCTCCTACCCCAAGGGCGATCGAACTAAAAAAACAACTGCCAGCAGTTTTAGCCGCTATAGCAACCATGATGCTAAAAGAAGAGTTTGATCCCCTTACCTTTGAGGGAGAAATATTCATTATGGCTGCTGAATTTATTGCCGTTCAAGTGATGCCAGCTTTAACTCAAAAGCTAGTTAAGGAGGCACCGTTAATGACCATCCGGTTGGTTGGTGAAGACCCTAACACCAAGGCATCAGGTCTAGAAAAAGGTGATTTGGATTTTGCTATTGAAATTTCACGCCCATATAGTGAAGACCACCACGAGACCCCGCTAGGGAGCTTTACGCCGGCTGTATGGATGAACACTGGACATCCTTTGGCAAAGAAAGAGCAGCTTCAGCTAGATGAAATGTTAAGTTACCCCTTTGTTCAGTATGCCCTGCTTCGATCACCATCTGGCGATACAACCCAACAAACACGTTTTGACGCACAACTAAAAGAGAAAGGCCTGAAGCGAAAAAAAGCAATGGTAACCGATCAGCTGATGACTGCTTTAAATGTTTTGAAGGCAACAGATTCCTTGATGATGGGGACCATGGATGATTTAAAAATGGATGGTGCTACTTATGGGGTTGCCCGTAAGGCCTATCCAAAAGAATTAGACTTTGATAACGCTGTACCAATAGTGTTGGTGCAGCATATTAGGACCGTTAAATCTGCAGCACATAATTGGATTAAACAGAAAATTATAGAAGTGGTTGGACCACCACCAACCGATAAATAACGTAAGGTTTAAATCTGGGCCCTTAGATAAGATAACTAATTTTTGTCATCGCTTTAGATGCAGTGGTCATAAGTGATTTAGCTGGTGAGGGGAAAGATACCCCTCCAGCCTTTAAGGCTGACTCCGCGTGCCGGGCCTCATCTTCGAGCATTCTCTCAACAATTACCCGACTCTTGACGTCATTAGAGGGTAGCTTTTGTAGGTGAATACTTAGGTGCTCGCAAACCTGATGTTCTGTGGCGGCAACAAACCCTAAGCTAAGTTTGTCGCTAACAAGACCGGTGATGGCACCAAGACCAAAGGACATACCATACCATAGGGGGTTTAGCATGCTGGGCTGCCCCCCAAGTTGAACCACGCGTTCTCGACACCAAGCTAGATGGTCCACCTCTTCACTTGCTGCATGCTCCATTTCATGCCGAACGGTAGTGAGTTTTGCTGTTAGGGCTTGCCCTTGATATAGGGCTTGAGCGCAAACTTCTCCAGTGTGATTGACTCGCATTAATGCTGCAGATTGGCGTTTTTCTTCGCTGGTTAGCGCTTCTTCAGAAGTATTTTTTGCTGGAGAGGGTCGATTATGGACAGGGTTCTCGGATGTTATTGTTTTTAAAGCCAAGTCCACTTGAGCTAAAAAACCATCAATGGGTGAAAGTCGTCTTGAGTTCATCGGTGCTTCCAAATTACTATGTAAAGACAAGGGATTATAGCAAAATTATAAACTATATAGTTGGGCGTTAAAAATGAAAGTTACCAAACATGTAACTCTGGGCAATGGAATTTATAGCGTTGATGCTCGATATATCTGTCCAGGTAATGCGTGCTGCTATTTGATGATCGAAGGCGATCAAGTCGCCATAATAGAAACGGGAACAGCCCGTACAGCAGAGGGAATTCATGAGGCCCTGATATCACTAGGATTCGGAATTGAATCAGTTCGGTATATTGTTCCAACCCATGTGCATTTAGATCATGCGGGAGGAGCTGGTGTATTAATGCAAAGGTATCCTAATGCACAGCTAGCCATTCACCCTAGAGGTGCGCGACATATGGTTAATCCAGACAGGCTGATTGAGGGGTCAAAAGCGGTGTATGGGGAAGAAAAATTTACCCAATTTTATGGAGAAATTATCCCAGTCTCTGCGGATCGAGTTTTGATCATCGAAGATGGAGAAAAGCTTTATTTGGAAAATAGAGTTCTAGAGTTTCGCCATACTCCTGGGCATGCCGAGCATCATTTCTGTATCTGGGATCAAGTTAGCCAAGGATGGTTTTCCGGAGATACATTTGGGATTTCATATGCATCAATGGCGAGTGGTCTAGATCGATTCATTATACCGACCACATCGCCAGTGCAGTTTGATCCAGATAAATTATTAGCTTCTATAGAGCTGTTGATGAGCTATGACCCCAAAAGATTTTTTTTAACTCACTATAGTGTTATTGAAGAGCCAGAAAAAAAAGCTGATTTGCTGCGCGAGCAGATTGAATGCTATCGAGAAATTGCCCATTCGCTTTGCCGTGAGCCGGATAGAGAGCAGAAAATTTTACTTGCAGTGAAGGAGATGACGTTAACTAGAATTTCCTCGGCCCTGCCGAGCTTAGACGTAAATGCAATGGAAGAATTATTAGAGCTAGATTTTAGCCTAAATGCTCAAGGTATAAATATATGGATATCTAAACAAGAGCAGAAAAAGAAGTCAGATGTGTGAATAAAATAGACATTATCAAGTTAATTTCTCTCTGTCTATTGCCCGATATCCAATATCATCTCGAAAGAAAATATTGTCCCAAGAAATCTGGCTAGTGAGCTGATAGGCTTTTTTTTGTGCCTCGGTGACGTTATCTCCTAAACCAACTACACAAAGCACCCTGCCGCCATTAGTTGTTGTCTTGCCGCCAACACACTTTGTTCCCGCATGGAACACTTTTGCCGTGCCTGATGATTTTTCTGGCAACCCATATATTATATCGCCTGTATCATATGCATAAGGATAGCCTCCTGCGGCAAGCACAACACCAAGTGCTGATCTGGGATCCCATTCAAGACTATGCTGATCTAGTTTTTTGTTTAGCGCTGCAACACATAGGGAAACTAGGTCTGATTTAAGGCGCATCATGATAGGCTGCGTTTCTGGGTCACCAAAGCGACAGTTGTACTCTATTACTTTGGGCGTGCCATCTGACATGATCATTAGGCCGGCATAAAGAAAACCTGTGTAGGGATTACCTTCTGCCGCCATACCCAAAACAGTTGGCTTGATCACCTCCTCCATAATACGATTATGGATTTTAGTTGTTACAACAGGCGCTGGAGAGTAGGCGCCCATGCCTCCAGTATTTGGACCCTTGTCATTGTTATCTCGAGCCTTATGATCTTGCGAGGTTGCCATTGGCAGTATATTTTTTCCGTCAGCAATAACAATAAAACTTGCTTCTTCCCCTGCTAAGAATTCCTCTATGACAATTTGGTGGCCCGCCTCACCAAAAACATTGCCAGCTAGCATATCGTTGACAGTGCGCTTTGCTTCATCAAGTGTCATTGCAACCACTACACCCTTTCCTGCAGCTAATCCATCAGCCTTCACTACGATAGGCATATTTTTTGTATGAAGATAAGCAATAGCCGGCTCTATCTCAGTAAATTTTTGATATTCGGCAGTAGGAATGCTGTGTCTGGCAAGAAAATCCTTAGCAAAAGCTTTTGAACCTTCTAGCTGCGCAGCCCTCTTGCTGGGACCAAAAACGGGCAGATTTCGGTCTGAAAAAAAATCTACAATACCATCTACCAAAGGTTGCTCTGGACCTACGATAGTTAAATGCACCTCATTGTCTTGGGCAAAAAAAGCTAGCTCTTCGAAGTTGCTTGGATCTATAGCTAAATTGGCTACTTTTGGTTCTAGTTGAGTGCCGGCATTTCCTGGTGCCACAAAAACTTTTTTAACGGCATGATTTTGTGCGACTTTCCATGCCAAGGCATGCTCTCGTCCGCCAGAGCCAATTATCAAAATATTCATGGATTTTTCTCTTTGCAAAGGAAGGATCTATGCTTAGTGGCGGAAATGTCTAATCCCGGTAAAGACCATTGCCATGCCGTGCTCATTTGCAGCAGCGATAACCTCTTCATCTCTAATTGAGCCGCCTGGTTGAATCACACAGCTAATGCCTTCGCTGCCAGCATTATCGAGGCCATCTCTAAAAGGAAAAAATGCATCAGACGCCATAACCGAGCCTTTGATTTCAAGGCCTGCATGCGCCGCTTTTATTCCAGCAATTCGCGCCGAATTTATACGGCTCATTTGACCGGCACCAACACCAATAGTTCGGTTATTTTTTGTATAAACTATAGCGTTGGACTTGACCATTTTTGCGACTTTCCAGGCAAAAATCATTTCATCAAGTTCTTTGTCAGTAGGCTTTCGCTGGGTAACCACTCGCAAATCTTCTCGAGCGACCATCTCGTTGTCTCTGTCTTGAATGAGCAGACCTCCACTGACGCGTTTAAAGTCAAAACCTTGAGGTCTTTCTTGCCCCCATTCTCCGCACTCTAAAAGGCGAACATTCTGTTTGCTGCTGATGATGCGTTTAGCTTCTTCAGAAATGCTTGGCGCTATGATGACTTCTACAAACTGACGAGCACATATAGCCATAGTAGTTTTTTCATCGAGCTCTCGATTAAAGGCAATAATTCCACCAAAAGCTGACTCTGGATCGGTGCTAAAAGCTAGATCATAGGCTGCGTTGATATTTTTCGCGACTGCAACACCGCAAGGATTGGCGTGTTTTACGATGACACAGGCAGGCTGATCGAACTGCTTGACACACTCCAGTGCAGCATCTGTGTCAGCGATATTATTATAAGAAAGCTCTTTGCCTTGTAGTTGTTTTGCAGTTGCAATATTGGCTTCAGCTGTATTTTTCTCTATATAAAATGCTGCATTTTGATGTGGATTTTCTCCGTAGCGCATTTCTTGGGCTTTCATGTATTGCATGTTGAAAGTGTTAGGGAAGCCAATTTTTTTGTTATTAGTATTACGAGCACCAAAATGGTTGGCAATCATGCCATCATAGGCGGCTGTATGTTCAAATGCTTTTACCATTAGGTCATAACGAGTCTTGTAGCATGTGCAGCCATTTTTGCTGTTCATCTCATCTAGCACTAAATCATAGTCTTGGGCGTTAACAATTATTGCTACATCTTTATGATTTTTTGCTGCAGATCTGACCATAGTTGGGCCGCCGATATCTATATTTTCAATTGCGGCAGGCAAGCTACAGGCTGGATCAGCAACAGTAGCGGCAAAGGGATAGAGGTTGACCACCACCATATCAATCTCTAGGATTCCATGTGTTCTCATGACGGTCTCATCAGTACCGCGACGACCCAGTATGCCGCCATGAATTTTTGGGTGAAGTGTTTTTACCCGACCATCCATCATTTCTGGAAATTCGGTGTAGTCTGAGACCTCTCGAACGTTAATGCCGCTCTCTTTAAGCAAGCGATAGGTTCCGCCAGTAGATAGAATTTCAATTTCCAGCATGCTTAGTGATTCGGCAAACTTAACTATTCCGGTTTTATCAGATACGCTTATCAGAACACGTGAAACTTTACGCAGGTCGCTCATAATATTCTCGTTAATAATTTTTTCTTATTGCAAAATAGTTAGCCCTAGACAGATTTTAACTGCAAGAGGTTATATTGTTTAAGTTTCTTTCTTAGTGTCCCGCGGTTGAGCCCCAGCATCTCAGAAGCCTTACTTTGATTCTGTAGGGTATATTTTAGCGTTACCTCAAGCAAAGTAGATTCCACTTCGCTAACAACTAAATGGTATAGCTCATGAGCGGTTTGATCATCCAGATCATGAAAGTATTCTTCTAATGCATGCTCTACACACTTGCGTATAGATTCATGCTTATGTGTCCTTATGTGCTCAGAATTTTTTTCTAACTGTGCTTTCAGTGTTTCACTAGCGCTCATGCTGCTTCGTTCCATGTAATTTTTATTGCTTTAAAAAACTCATGCAAGCTTTGTATCTGTTGTCCGGGGTCCTCTAATCGGCAAAAATGATGTCGAAATTGCTGACAATCGGATAAAGTATTAACATACCAGCCCACGTGTTTTCGGGCAATCCTAACCCCCAAATATTCCCCATAGTGGTTATGAATGGCTTTTATATGTGAGCTGATTATACCTACTGCTTCACTGTTTGTGGGCTCTTTTGGGGTTTCTCCCTGTTCCAGGTAGTGATTAATTTTTCTAAATATCCACGGATTTCCTTGGGCAGCACGACCTATCATAACTGCAGCTGCGCCAGTATGGTCTAGTACTTTTTTGGCATCTTGTGGCGTGCGTATATCGCCATTTGCGAAAACAGGTATTGATAAGGCCTCTACTACAGAGGCGATAGTATCAAATTCTGCATGGCCTAGAAAACGGCATGCACGTGTACGACCATGGATGGCTAATGCCTGTATTCCTGAATCTTCTGCAATTAATGCAATTTTCAAAGCATTTCGGTTTTCTTCATCCCAGCCAGTGCGAATTTTTAGGGTAACAGGCACATCTACAGCGGCAACGACAGCCTTTAGTATTAACTCAACTAGACTTTCATCTTGAAGCAAGGCTGATCCAGCGGCACGTTTGCATACTTTTTTTGCTGGGCAGCCCATATTTATGTCGATAATTTCTGCGCCCAGCTTAACATTTTGCCGTGCCGCGTCTGCCATTATTTCTGGAATGCTTCCAGCAAGCTGAATAGATCTTGGAGAGGCTTCATGTTTATGCACCAAGCGTTGTTGGCTCTTTTTGCTGTTCCATAGGCTGGTATCGGAGGTGATCATTTCTGCAGTAGCAAGACCCGCCCCTAGTTCCCTGCAAAGATTGCGAAACGGTAAATCAGTGACTCCAGCCATGGGGGCCAACATAGTTTTACCTTCCAGTGTATGAGTGCCAATTTTTATCAAATGTTGCAGCCTCTTTCAGTGTTAATACTTCTTTAGGGGGAGATATACTTTAAGTTTGGAAAATTTTTGGTTAGAGGGCGGACAGACGCACTAGTGTTAATTTTAAAAACTAACCCTGCAGGGCTAGTTT
>JBLIIR010000018.1:0-19580 GCA_047635255.1 Porticoccus sp.
GAAAACTGAGCCAAGGGAGGCGAACGAACTGGAAAAAAAGCCTGAATACGCCAAGATTGATCCTAAGTCCTCTGATTTGAGGTCAGGGATTCTAGGCGTCAACAATGTCGAATCATTGAGGCCTACTGGCACGCCAGCTGATTCTGGGTATGAGGATAATTCTTTACCGTTTGCCGAACCCGAAGTGATGAAATCAGAAATCATTACTGTGGATGTTGCGAATAAGGTCTTGTTGGAACACGCCTCTACAGAGACGTGGTTTAAAATTTATGAGGGGTTGACTATAGGGGGCCTCCTGAAAAATATCGCTGCCAATTTAGCGTTGACCAAAGTCCAGGGCGTAGACCTATTTTTTGTGTTAGATGAGAGTCAAAGTGCAATCTATGGCCCTACGCATGAGGGTCGCCTTTCTGTGGAGCTTTCAGTATATTTTGATGTGCCTGTTAAGGTTGCAATTGAAGTTGGTGTAGTTGCAACCGAGACTCCTCAATCTCGTCGTGCAAGACTGCAAGAAGAGAAGCAAACAGAGGCCACAGAGAGCCTTCAATCTGACCCTAATGTGCATGATATTATGAATGTTTTTGGTGGCGTATTACTTAAAAATACAATTAAAGCAGTTGATTAATTATACATTATTGATATGTGAATTTTAAAAATTTTTTTATATGCAGGGTAATATCTCCATATCTTTAGGCGCTATTTTAAAGACTGTATATCCCTCTATGCGCCAGGGTCGGTCTTTAGTAAAATTTATTCATTTATGTAGAAAGGGGATTGGCGGATGTTTGGACCAATTATTGATGAGCTTGTAGCTAGCCTGCGATGCCTGCCTGGAGTGGGCCCCAAGTCTGCTCAGCGAATGGCACTGCATTTGCTCGAAAGGCATCGTGATGCCGCATATCGTCTGGCCGCATCACTGGAAGCAGCTGCTGATAAAATTGGTCGCTGTCAATTGTGCCGTACACTAACAGAAACTAGTATTTGCATTCTTTGCAGCAATCTTCGTCGTGACCCGTTACAGCTTTGTGTTGTTGAAACACCTGCAGATCTCTTGGCTATAGAGCACAGCGGCACTTACAGGGGGCGTTACTTTGTTTTGCTAGGTCACTTGTCTCCTATTGATGGTATTGGACCAGAAGAAATCGGAATAGATCATTTGATAGCTAGGCTGTCTGAAGAAAATATAACTGAATTAATACTAGCAACCAATTTGACGGTAGAGGGTGAGGCAACCGCCCATTATATCAGTGAAAGAGCCAAGGCTTGCGGGGTTGCGGTTAGCCGTATTGCCCATGGCGTGCCTATGGGAGGGGAGCTAGAGTATGTAGATGGCGGCACCTTATCGCACGCATTTAGTAGCCGAAAGAAAATTTAATGGACGCCCCTTTAAGCAGCGATCGATTTTTACTGCCTACACCTATTCTTGTTAGTAGCACTGTGGAACTGCAAGATTGTATTACTCGGCTGGCTGACTGTGATGCGATCGCAATAGACACAGAGTTCATGAGGACAGACACATTTTTCCCAATACTAGGCTTGGTCCAGATTTTTAACGGTAAGGATTGTTGGTTGATTGATCCAGTCTCTATCTCAAACCTTTCCCCTCTTGCCGATTTATTGACAAATGAAGAGATTGTTAAGGTTTTTCATTCATGTTCTGAAGATATTGAAGTACTAAAGCATGTGTTGAATTGCATCCCAAGACCATTGTTTGATACACAGATTGCTGCTGCATTTGCTGGCTATGGCTTCTCTAAAGGCTACGCTGCTATCGTTGAGGTTATGCTAGGTATTCATGTTGAAAAAGGTGAAACTAGATCTAACTGGCTTCAGCGCCCTTTAAGTGAGAGTCAGTTAGGGTATGCCGCTTTAGATGTGATCCATTTGCTGCCAGTTTACAGGCAATTATGTGAGACTCTCGTGCAGTCGGACCGCAAGCCATGGGTCGATGAGGATATGAAGTTGCTAGTAAAGAATGCCTCTGATACAGAAGATTTGAGTCTATATTTCCAGAAAGTTAAAGGCGCTTGGCAGCTTTCACCCCAAGATCTTTCTGCGCTTCAGGTACTCTGTGAGTGGCGAGAAGCTGAAGCCAGAGATAGAGATAGACCACGAGGTCGCATAGTTGATGATAAAACTCTTCTTGACGTTGTGTTCAGAAAGCCTGAATCAAAATTAGACTTAGTCTCAATGGAGGGAATGCACCCTGGTTTGATCCGGCGCTATGCTGAAAAATTATTAGATTTACTGCGTGACGGGCTAGCCAAGCCAGAAAAAGAATATCCCGGGATACTGCCAGAGCCATTGCCTAGACATACTGGAGAAATGGTTAAGAGGTTGAAGCAGGTTGTGAACACTCAAGCTGAACTGCTGAACCTTGCCCCAGAGGTATTAGCAAGGAAGCGAGATATTGAATTTTTAGTTCGAAGTGTTATGAAAAAAGAGGCCTGTTTGCCGAAAAATATTGCCTTTGGATGGCGTGCTGGTGTGATAGGAAAGTCATTGTTAGATGCTGCTAACGCAGCAGTTTGATTGAGTTTTCT
Source organism: Porticoccus sp. (assembly GCA_047635255.1). Classification (GTDB taxonomy): domain Bacteria; phylum Pseudomonadota; class Gammaproteobacteria; order Pseudomonadales; family Porticoccaceae; genus Porticoccus. The sequence continues at coordinate 2,544 of JBLIIR010000018.1, forward strand.
ATTAAGTTAATAAACTTTTAGTGAGACCCCTTGTGGAAAAAATTTGTAGTATATACAGAAGCCCAAAAGAAGAGGGCATGTATTTATATGTAGACAAAAAGAATGAGTTGAAGCCTGTTCCTGAGGAGCTTCTAAAAAGGTTTGGGAAGCCGGAATTAGCTATGACGCTTTTAATTACTCCGGACAAAAAATTAGCTCGTGTTGATGCAGAGCGTGTTTTAGAGATGATTGAAGAGAACGGGTTCTACCTGCAAATGCCGCCAACTCCCGCATATGATATGCAGTGGCTGCGAGACAAGAATAGTAAATTATGAGTGTATCTTTATAGGTGTTTTATGGATAGAGTTGCAGGGAGCAGTCGGATAAATCAGCCGTCATGGACATATAAGCCTTTAAGTCAGATGTCTCCCAAAGAATGGGAGTTGATTTGTGATGGTTGCGGTAAGTGCTGTTTACATAAACTAGAGGACGATGACACGGGGGAAGTTTTTGATACGAACGTGGCCTGCTACCTGCTAGACGAAACGAGCTGTCAGTGTGGCGACTATCAAAATAGACTCACGCTGGCTCCCAATTGTTTTAAGCTAACCCCTCAGAATATGGCGGAGCAGAGCTGGCTGCCTAGTACTTGTGCCTATCGTTTATTGTATGAAGGTAGCCCTTTACCTAGATGGCATCACTTAGTTTCTGGCAATGCTAAGTCTGTTCATTCTTCCGGTATATCTGCTCAAGGAAAAATAGTTTCAGAGCATGATGTGCGCCAGAATGAAATGGAAGATCATATTGTCCAATGGGTAAATTAACTATGTTTTACTATTACCCTAAAGAGTATTGATGAATATTTGGGGAAATGATTAAATTTTTGGAAGTCAAATGTATGTATTGTTAGATGTTCTTTTCTATCAGCAAGTGATGCGGAGTATGTATGTATTCAGTGGAAAATTATTACTGGGGGCTGCTTGGTTATTATCTTGGATCTTTGATGGTCATGTCTTTTCTCTTTCGGTTTAGAGGAATAGTCCCTAGCGGGCATTTTCGAAATCTTTTGTTGATCTTTATTGCCACGGTGCTATTTGCCCCAATATATGCTGAATCTGGAAGTGATTTTTTGGCACCCGCTTGGTTTGCGAGTCTTATTGAAGGGGTCTCGGGAGAGCCAGAGCAGTCTTATTTTCGAGGCGCGTTTACTATCTTTATTTGGTATTTTTTAGCCTTAATTTCATATATTTTGTATTATAGATCTAGATCAAGAAAACTTTCAAAACGTCGAAATTAGACTCTATTTGAACGACCCTGATGGGCGATTAGCAAGAGAGTGATAACAGGTAAACATTTATAGGAAAAAAGTGATGGAAACAGATGGATCAATGAGATCTGTAAATGAAGCTGTTTGTAAAGCTAGGTTAGATTATTCTTTTCCTGATTCCCTGGAGCCGTCACCACTCAAATCATTACTTGATGTTTTAGAGAAAGCTGTCGCTCGGTTTCCCGAGCAACCAGCTGTCACTTCATTAGGAAACACCCTCAGTTATAAAGAGCTAGATGCTCTTTCAACGGCATTTGCTATTCACCTAAAGCAATCGACAAGCTTTCAATCTGGTGATCGAATAGCTATTCAGATGCCCAGTTTATCTCAATATCTAGTAGTGGCATATGGGGCGTTTAAGGCTGGCCTGGTGGTGGTAAATATTAATCCACTTTATACGGAGGTGGAGCTTGAATATCAATTCTCTCATGCTGGCATTGTGGGGATAGTGGTCTTCGATAAATTTTTACCAGTGATTGAAGCCGTTGCTAAGAAAGTCGTTATAAAGCACATATTTGTTGCAACTCCTTTTGATCTGCATCCCCCGGTGAAGCGTGCGGTGATGACGATTATTCTTAAGCTGTTAGGAAGGTCCGTGCCTTTTGGCAAAGCAATACCATTGCGTCAAGCGCTTTCTGGCAGCATCGATGACAATTTTATTCCTGCTGTATTAAGTCCTGATGATATGGCTTTATTGCAATACACAGGGGGTACAACAGGCGTATCGAAACCTGCAATAATTAGTCATGGAAATCTTATTAGTGTGGCTCGTCAAGGATGGGTAGGTCTTGAGCGCTCGGGCGCCAAAATGGGGGTTGAGCGTATTGTGTCTCCGTTGCCACTTTATCATATTTATGCCTTTGCATTGGTTCTCACTATTGGGATTTATATGGGTTCCCATACACTATTGATACCCAACCCTAGGGACATTCATGGCTTTGTATCATTATTAAGAAAGTGGCCCGCCACAATATTTTCTGGGTTAAATACGTTGTTTGTTGCCTTGATGGAGCATCAAGATTTCAAGAAAACAAATTTTTCTGCTCTAAAAATTACCTTATCTGGCGGTGCTGCACTGGCTGCTGCCCCAGCCGAAGCATGGAAATCCATGACCGGTTGCGAGATCAGTGATGCTTATGGTTTAACAGAGGCCTCTCCAATTGTTTCATTTTGTCCTAAAAATTCTGGGAAAATTGGCTCAGTTGGAATAGCTATGCCAGAGACAGAATTACGTATTGCTGATTCTAGCGGAGAACCCTTAGGCGTTGACGAGCATGGCGAAATTTGGGTTAAAGGGCCACAGGTAATGCAGGGATACCTGAACTTTCCCGAAGAGACAGCAAAGACGCTCACGGAAGATGGGTGGTTAAAAACAGGGGATATAGGTTCTGTTGATGCTGACGGCTTTCTTTATGTTCATGACCGACAAAAGGACATGATTATTGTTTCTGGATTCAATGTGTATCCAAATGAAATTGAAAATGTGATTTCTCATCATCCAGATATCACCTATTGCGCTGTTATAGGTGTACCTGACGACGATTCCGGCGAAGCCGTAAAGTTATTCTTGGTGAGCTCTAATTCCAGCTTAACAGAAGAAGAGGTGCGGTCTTTTTATGTCAACCAGTTAGCTCGATATAAATGGCCAAGAGATATAGTGTTCAGAGATGAATTACCTTTGTCTAATATAGGTAAAGTGTTGCGTCGAGAGCTACGAGATAACTAAGTGATGAGTAATGAAATTGACACAAAATGAAAGAATTCTGTGGCGAAAAAAAATCGCTGTCAGCCTAAGTGTCGATCGTTATTCATTAGACCAAGCGCTGATAAGAATTGGCCGTTGCGCTGAGACGGGTCAAGCTGTTGATATTGAGTTAAAGCGCTTTATCAAAAAGCTGAATCACTCCTGTAGACAGCGTAGCTTGCGCTATGCCAGCATTCCTAAGATTAAATACCCCGAAGATTTACCTATTGCTGAGCGTCGTGATGAGATCAAAGAAGCGATTTTGAGCAACCAAGTTGTTATTATCGCCGGAGAAACGGGCTCAGGAAAAACAACACAGCTACCTAAAATCTGTTTAGATCTGGGTCGTGGCGCGACAGGCCTTATAGGGCATACCCAGCCAAGGCGAATCGCTGCCAGAACCGTTGCTAGCCGTATTGCCGAGGAACTTGGGCAGCCTCTTGGCGAAACTGTGGGATACCAAGTTCGTTTTAATGAAACAAGCAGTGAAAATACACTGATTAAGCTGATGACGGATGGTATATTACTGGCTGAAATTCAACACGATCGTTACTTTAGTAAATATGACACCATCATCATCGATGAAGCCCATGAGAGGAGCCTGAATATTGACTTCCTGCTCGGTTACCTAAAGACTATTCTTCCCAAACGCCCTGACTTAAAGCTCATTATTACCTCTGCAACTATAGATCTAGAGAAGTTTTCTCAGCACTTTAACGGCGCGCCAATTATTGAGGTGTCTGGACGTACATATCCAGTTGATGTCGAATATATCCCGGCATTAGAGGATCGAGATTTAGGGCAATCCATACTGGACGCGGTGGAGCATATTTTGACGCTTCCTGAGCGTGGGGATATATTGGTTTTTCATAGCGGAGAAAGAGAGATACGTGAAACAGCAAGTGTATTACGGAAGGCGCAACTTCCTCACCTCGATGTTGTGCCTCTGTATGCGCGATTAAGTCTGTCGGAGCAAACTAAGGTCTTTTCACTCCATAAGGGCATTAGAGTCGTTCTTGCGACCAATGTTGCGGAAACTTCCCTAACAGTCCCAGGAATACGCTATGTTGTCGATCCAGGTACAGCTAGGATTAGTCGTTATAGCTATCGAACAAAAGTACAACGATTACCTATTGAGCCTATCTCTCAAGCAAGCGCCAATCAACGCAAAGGTCGCTGTGGGCGAATAAGCAACGGAACATGTTTTCGATTGTATAGCGAAGAGGATTTTAATGGTCGTCCTTCATTCACTGATCCAGAAATCATTCGCACCAATTTGGCCTCAGTTATTTTAAAGATGCTGCATTTGAAAATAGGAGATATCCGAGATTTTTCATTTTTAGAATCTCCCGATAATCGCTTAATAAACGATGGGTATGGTTTGTTACAGGAATTGCAGGCCGTAACTAAACAGTCTGGATTAACTGAGATAGGTCGAAAATTATGCAGAATTCCGACAGACCCCAAACTAGGAAGAATACTTCTAGCTGCAGAGGATGAGGGAGCCCTCAAAGAAGTTCTAATTATCATTTCAGCGTTGAGTGTTCAGGATCCTCGGGATAGGCCGCCAGATCAACAGGAGGCTGCAGATCTAAAGCACCGAAAATGGCAAGATAAGGAGTCTGATTTCAGCACTTTAGTTAATTTATGGAGACACTTTGAGGAGCAACGACAAGACTTAAGCAGGAGTCAATTTGATAGGTATTGCCGTCAAAATTTTGTTTCTCCTCTAAGAATGCGTGAATGGCGAGAGTTGCACCATCAGCTTCATGGCATATGTCGTGAGCTAAAAATAAAAGAAAATCCTCAGCCTGCAGGTTATGAAGCTATCCATAGATCCTTGCTGCACGGATTGTTGGGTCAAATTGGTTGCCGACGAACAGCTGTTGACAGTGAAGGTGCAGAAAAAAAACAGGAAAAAATTAGCAAAGAATTTACTGGCACAAGAAATCGTAAGTTTTATGTGTTCCCTGGCTCATCTGTTAGCAAAGCTCCACCTCCATGGTTGATGTCTGCAGAGATGATTGAGACCTCAAGGCTGTTTAGTCATCATAATGCAAAAATAGACCCAAGCTGGCTGCCTACCCTGGCTGCTCATCTGGTCAAAAAAACCTATAGTGAGCCGCATTACAGTGTCCGCAATGGCCAGGTGATGGCTTACGAAAAACAGACACTTTACGGCTTACTGATAGTAGACAAAAAACGCTGTGCTTACGGGAAGATCAATCCAGTCATTTCACGAGAAATATTTATTCGTGCTGCCTTGGTGGAAGGTGGATACCGGGGGAAAGGGAAATTTTTTGACCACAATCTTAAACTTCAAGACAGCCTGCTGAATATTGAGTCTAGGACTCGCCGCAGGGATATATTGGTGGATGATTCGGTCATATTTGATTTTTACGACCGCTTAATTCCTGAAGATATAGTGACTTTGTCTGGATTTGAGGCTTGGCGCAAAATAAAAGAGCAGGCGCTGGAAGGGGGTGCCTTGAAGTTCCTGCATATGAGTGCCGATTTGTTGAGCCAAGACAGTCATTGTCACCCCGATATTTCTGAATTTCCAGACACTATCGAGTGGGACGGTGTCTCATACCTCGTGTCCTATCATTTTGAACCTGGGCACGTTAAAGACGGGGTGACTGTTACAGTGCCAGTTGGTGTATTGCATCAAGTACCGATGCATCTTTTTGATTGGCTTGTGCCTGGAATGCTCCGTGATAAATGCATCGCTCTTGTTAGAGGTCTGTCTAAGCCTATTCGTAGAAATTTTGTGCCTGTTCCTGATTATGTGGATAAAGCTCTGGAGTCGTTGAAGCCCTCAAATATTAAGCTGACCGAGGCATTAGGCATTCACCTTAAATTACAAGCTGGGATCGATATACAAACCGACGATTGGAATCAGGCGTTTTTAGAGAATATTCATCGTATCAATTTTGAACTAATCGATGAGTCTTCTTGCGTCCTTGCCATGAGCAAAGATTTAGTGGACTTGAAAACGCAGTATCGAGAGAAAATATCTGACACACTCGCTCGAGCGACAACCGACACGATTGAAAAAGAAGATCTAAAGGATTGGGAGTTTGAGGACTTGCCGGAGGTGTATTTGATCCTTCAAAAAGGGTTCACCATTCGCGCCTATCCTGCGTTAGTTGTTAAAGAGAAGGCAATCAATTTAACCTTACTCGATAATCAAGAGTTAGCGACAAATAAGACATTGTATGGGTTGACTCGGTTGCACCAAGCTATAGATTTGGTCTCAGTAAGGTATCTTAAAAAAGGCTTATTGAATGGAATGGATCTTCAGTTAAAGTTGGCTGGGCTTGGGGGAAAAGAGGGATTGATTCAGCAAATAATAGATAAAGCCTATTTTTTAAGTTTTCTTGAAGGTCAGGCAATACCCAGGAATAAATCTGATTTTGAATCCAGACATGCAGAAGGAAAAAATAAGGTTGTTTCAGCAGCTAATGAACTCGATGCGATGGTGTCGCCTTGGGCTTCTTTAATTGCTGATATTCGACGAGAGATGAAGAAGCATAAATTGTCTTATATGGAAACTGTTCAAGATATTGATCAGCAGCTCAATATGCTTTTTTGTGATGGATTTTTGTTTCAGACGCCAATGAAGCTGCTACGACAATATCATCGATACCTAAAGTCGATCCTTTGTCGTTTAGAGAAATTGCATCAGAATATAAATAAAGAGCAAAGCCAGATACTAGAGATACAGGACTTAGAGAACCGCTTGATAGAGCAAAATAAATTAATGGGAGAATCATCCTTAGCTACTATAGCTGAGTTCTGGGAACATCGCCTTTTACTTCAAGAATATCGTGTATCTATGTTTTCTCAAGCCTTAAGGACTGTTGTTCCTGTTTCAAGAAAGCGAATTGATCTTCATTGGAAAAAATTACAAAATCTGATTTAAAGATTTTTTAAGGCATGCACTGCTATTGATACAAAAAAAAGCGACTCAAAAGAGTCGCTTTTTCCTCTGCGGGAGCCTTTATTAACTAGAACTTAGTCTTTAAATCAACCTGAAGGCGCTCGTAGTCGTACTGCGTTCCACGCGACTCTTTTCCGTACTCAGTGTCGAAGTAAGTAAGAGCTAATGAAGTATTTTTACTTAAGCCTAAAGCAGCGCTTAACTTAGAGCCTTTGGTGTCGGTTCCACCGCCACCAAAATCTGAATCAGTGTGCCCACCAAAGGTTGCGTCTTGCTCGAGATCTTGGTAAGCGTAACCGAATGCGAAACCACCTTTCTTCTTGGCACTACCCACTTTGACACCATAAACGAAACCAGTATCTTCTTTGGGATCAGAAACACCAGTTATGTCAGAATCACCGTCATTCTTGATATAATCAGCATAAAAGGTCGACTTTTGACCTGCGATTTTAGTTTTGACTTCTGCAAAAACTTGTTGTATTTCGTAATTGTAAGCATAAGTCGTTCCGCTCTTACTGTTACCGAACTGATCTGTCATTACATCAGCGAGCTCTGAACCTGAAAGTGGTATGTTGTAGTAACCTAAACCTACAGTAACCTTAGTATTCTTGTCGACTTTAAATTTATAGCCAACCTGTGCACCATAAGTTTCAATGATATCATTATTGCCGCTAGAGCCATCATCACTATTCAAGAAATTATAGCCCAACGTTGCAAAGACATTATTGTTTTTATACTTTATATGCGCACCCTCTGGCCTTAAATCACCATCGAAAAGTAACCCACTTTTTCCTGGCTTAAAATAAGGTACTTTCGTTTTACCAGCAGTCAAAGTCATATTGTCATAAAATTTCCAAGAAATATAACCTTGGTCAAGTACAATACCCTTATCTGAGTTACTTCCATTAAAAGTTGAGTTAGAGGATACAGGATCTCCGCCACTAGTTCCGGTGGCTAGGGCAAATCCTGCCTTCACGTCTTCGGATACTTGTGCGGTTATACCTAGGCGAGCACGTAGACGCGAACGATTGCGATCATCAGCCCCTACTCCTGAGAGTTTACGATCATCCTCTATAGTTTCATAACGATAGCGCATGTCACCTTTGATTTTTATTTTTTCTGCCCAGGCTAACTTCTTCTTATTCTTGCCTAGAGTTGCAGTGTATGTGTCCATGTTGTCAAGGCGTTTAGACAGTTGAGCCATTTGTACTTTTAATTCGGCGATAGAATCTTCACTGTGAATACCACTACCGGCCATAGCAACAGGACTGAGGATTAGTGTTGTGATAGCTAAACAAAGTGCAGTATGTTTCATTTTATAGAGCTCCAATACTTGTTTATGTGTTGAGAGTAAATTTTTAAGCCTGCTTTTGGCCGGTTGAAAGCTTTAATAGGATTACAACCAAAGTTGTTCTTCTATATAAACTATGTCGCCTATTGTGGCGGACATATATTTCATTCTTATGACTAACTAAGGATTTAAGAATAGTTTTATTTTTTTAGGGAACTTTTTTTATATAATAGAAATGAAATGCATTTTTAGTAGATTAGGAGAGGTATTTTGAGCTGTTCTACTATAAAGTAGGATATGTATAGTTGCTTTTTTGGTATACCTGAAAAAAGCGAAGGTGTAGAATTAGAAAAATTTATTTCAGCAAGCTAATTGCTATAACCATAAAAATAATAATTTTTGATTAACCTTGGGGGTTATTGAATGAAGCACACAGCGCTATTGTTAGCTGGAGTATTGTTATCAGGCCAAGTATTTAGTGGTGGCGATCCTGAGTCGTCCAATGAAAGTGTAGCTCCTGCATCATCTTATGGAAGCTCTAGCTCTAGCTCTAGCTATCAATCTGAAGCCCTTGATCCAAAACTTAACTTGGATTACTCGATCTATGATCCATGGGAAGGATTTAACAGAAAAATCTTTGCCTTTAATGACACGATTGATACCTATGCATTTAAACCTCTAGCTAAAGGGTATCGGTTTGTCACACCTGATGTTGTGGAGGAGGGTTTTTCCCGTGTGTTCTCTAATCTGGGTGAGATCGTCAATATTGCCAATGATTTGTTGCAGGGCAAGTTCAAGCAAGCCACCAACGATACTGGCCGATTCCTGATTAACAGTACCGTTGGCCTAGGTGGATTTTTTGATGTAGCGGATAGTCTTGGATTGCCAAAAAATGAAGGCGAAGATTTTGGCCAAACCTTAGGTTTTTACGGCGTTAAAGAAGGCCCGTATTTAATGCTGCCTATTTTTGGTCCCAGCACACTTCGTGATGCTCCATCAAGAGTGGTTGATCAGCTGCTTAACCCAATTTCTGAAATAGACGATATACCTGCTCGTAACGCTCTGTATGGTTCAGATGGGCTGACATCTCGAGCTGACTTGCTAAAGGCGGAAGCGCTTTTTAAGGGTGACAAATATGCATTTTATCGTGATATCTATCTTCAGCGCCGTCAATATTTAGTTGACGACGGAAAGGTAGAGGATGATTTTTAGTTCACTGCTTAGTGACATGCAAGTTTGCTAGCTCGAAATCAGGCCGCTATTAATTCTATATGCCCGAGTAATTGGATAACCTATGTCAATCAAAGGCGATCTCTTTATTGTATCCGACAGTTTGGATAACTGTCGGGTTTTAGAAGAGGATCTGGTTGATACGGACTGGCAGGTCACTCAGTTCGAAGACATCTCTGAAGCCATAGCTGCTATCAAGACAAAACGACCTGCTGTAGTAGCTTTAGATTTGCCATTGGATTTGATGCAAGATAAGTTTTTTGCCCTACTAAGCTTAGACCTAGCAACTGCTTATATAGTTATTTTGCCTGAAGTTAATCCCCGTGAAGTTGCAAAATTTTTCCATCAAAATGCTTCCGATGTCCTAATTAAACCCTTTGCTGAAAATCGTTTTCAGGAGGCAATAGAGCGCGCTTCTGAATTTAAAAGCTTGATCCGTCAAAATCTAGAATATCGCCAGCAGTTAGAGCAAGCTAATAGTGAATTGAATGATAGCTTGCATCTTCTTGAATTGGATCAAATTGCGGGAAGCCAGATTCAGAATAGCTTGCTACCACCTACGCCACTACAAAAAGATAAGTATGAGATAGCTTACAGGATTTCTCCTTCGCTATATTTGAGCGGTGATTTTGTTGGATATAATATTTTATACGATCGCTATTTGGTTTTTTATGTCGCAGATGTATCAGGACATGGATCATCCTCTGCTTTTCTTACCGTGCTGCTAAAATTCGTATTTAGTCGCCTCTTAAAACGCCATAAAGCAAACAAAGACTTAGATGCCATGTCGATGGCTCCGAAGGGCTTTATTGAACATATTAATAGACAAATTATGGCACTTGATTTGGATAAGCATTTGACTATTTTTGCCGGATCTCTCGATATGCAAAAAAACATTCTTCGTTATTCGGTGGCGTCACATATGCCTATGCCAGTGCTTATTTCCAATGGCGGGGTCCAGACCCTAAAGGGGAGAGGCAAACCTGTCGGGATCTTCAGCAAATGTAGTTGGGAAGTTCAGGAGATAAAATTACCTGATAAGTTTCTGTTAGCTTTGGTTTCTGATGGTGTTCTTGAGCTCTTGCCTGGTAAGTCACTTAAAGAAAAAGAAAAATTTATTTCCGATTCTGTCTCTCAGTCAGACGAATCTATAGAGGACATTTGCGAAAGACTGGGTGTCAGTAAAAATAAAAAAGATGCGCCAGATGACGTCACTGTCTTAACTTTGCGGAAGGGTGGATAGGTGGCTCCCGGTAAAATTTTAGTATCACAAGGCGATCGCTCGCATATTATTAGGCTGGTGGGGGATGTGCGAGTCACTTTGTGCACATCATTAAATAATTACATAGAGGCTATCTTCAAATCTGAAAAAATTTCCGAAATAATAGTTGATATGGTTGATACCGAAGGAGTGGACAGCACAACTCTCGGTCTTCTTGCTAAACTGGCTATTTACTCTAATGAGAATTTTAAAATACGACCTATCGTTTTCTGTCCAGATGAAAGCGTTTATGAAACGCTTATGGTTATGGGGCTCGATGATGTGTTTGAGATAGTGCAAAGCCTGCGATCAAGACTCGAAGATTACGAAGAGCTCTCTGTTGAAGACCCATCAGCTGTAGCGGATAGGACCAGACAGCATGTCTTAGACGCGCATCGCTTGCTGTCCTCTTTTAATGAAAAAAATAAACATGAATTTTTAGATTTAATCCAGGCGCTCGAAGAAGGGCGATAATTTTTATAGCTTAACGGCGCTATTTTTTAGTTTTTTGTTTGGTTTTTATGAAATCTGCATGAGGTACATAAATAAGCTCTGCTATTCGTCGAATAATGGCTTCTTCGTGCTTATCAAGCACCTCATCGGCAAAGGCGACTTGCCAAAGATTTTCAATTAAATCCTTCTTCTTTTCTGCATCAAATTGATCATTAATGAGACGTGTAAACTGATAGAGTGAGGTAGCCTCCTCAACTTCTTCCTTTGCGAGCTTTAGAAGTTGGTCAATTTCACTCTCTTGCAGGTCGAATTGATGCTCGAATATCTTTTTAATGGCAGATAGCTCTTTATCTGAAATTTTACGATCAATCACCATTACTTCTACCATGAGTGCTGCCGCAGCTAGGTGTTGTTGGTGTTGTTTATCACCCGTAGGGTCGGTGATTTTAGTCGTAAAAAATTGCCGAATGTTATTGATCAATGATAGAACTCCTTAAATTTATTGTGACATGACATGGTTTAGTGCTTCAAAAAGAACATCAATACCAGCATTGGGGTAATGGGCATTCTCGCTAATATGCTGCCTGAATTTACGACCCCCGGGAAGCCCCTTGTATAATCCAAGGAGATGTCGAGTCATATGGCTCAATTTAACTCCTGATGATAGTTCATTTTCAAAGGTTTGAGCGAACTGTTTGATGACTTCTTTTCGTGTAACTTGAGGTCTGTTACTTTGATATATCTTCCGATCAACGTCAGACAACAAGTAAGGATTTTGATAGGCTTCTCGCCCCATCATCACGCCATCAACATGCCTTAGTATATCCAAGGCATGGTCCAAAGTTTTTATTCCTCCATTGAGAATGACCTCAAGGTCTGGAAAATCACGCTTGAGTTGATATACGTGCTCATAGTTTAAGGGGGGAATCTCTCGATTTTCTTTCGGGCTTAGGCCCGTTAACCAAGCTTTTCTAGCGTGAATAATAAATGTCTGGCACCCAGCATCAGCTACTGTACCGACGAAGTCTGATAAAAATTGATAACTTTCATCATCATCGACACCAATTCTATGCTTAATAGTAATCGGAGTGTCAGAGGTTTCTTTCATGGCTTTAAAACACCTGGCGACTAATGGGGCGTCTTTCATGAGTGCGGCACCAAAGTTGCCTGACTGAACTCGGTCACTAGGACAGCCGCAATTGAGGTTGACCTCATCGTATCCATAGTCGTCAGCAAGCTTAACGCTTCGAGATAAAGCCTCTGGGTCGCTCCCTCCTAGCTGTAGGGCAATTGGATGCTCCGCCTTATCATAATGCAAATGACGCCTAGTATCTCCGTATATGAGCGCACCAGTTGTGATCATTTCTGTATAAAGCACGGCATGCTTGCTCAGTAAACGATGAAAAAGACGACAGTAGCGATCGGTAAAATCCATCATGGGGGCAACAGAAAAACGCCTGTTTAGCGGGATTTCTGATGGAGCTTCGATGGCATGCGCGTCATTTGACATTGAGTTTAGCCGTTGATTTTTGAAAGATGACATTATATCTGGAAATGTCTCGATATGGCTTTAATTACGGGTGCCTGCTGTATGAATTTTAATGATATGAAGAAATCGTATATTTTATGGGGATAACAAAGTGATTGAACAAATAAAAAAAAGTATAATGGACATTAGCATATTAACTTTTTATTAGCGGGATATCTGATGTCTGTTCGTACACGAATTGCTCCATCGCCCACTGGCGATCCGCATGTAGGGACTGCTTACATAGCGCTCTTTAACTTATGCTTTGCTCGTAGCTCTGGTGGTGAATTTATTCTTCGCATAGAGGACACCGATCAAACTAGAAGCACGTCTAGCTCGGAGAAAATGATTTTTGATTCTCTTAGATGGCTTGGCCTGGATTGGTCAGAAGGTCCTGATGTCGGGGGAAAATATGGCCCCTATCGTCAAAGTGAGCGACTAGACATATACCGTGATCATGCAATGGATCTCGTTAATAGGGGGCATGCTTTTTATTGCTTTGCTACGACTGATGAGCTTAGCCTTATGAGGCAAGACCAGATGTCTCGAGGCGAAACACCAAAGTATGATGGAAGAAGTCTCAAGCTATCTGATTTAGAGGTTCAGGAAAAATTAAGCCGAAATGAGCCTTATGTGATTAGACTGAAGATTCCTGAGGAGGGCGACTGTCAATTTGTTGATCTTTTGAGGGGTGAAATCGTTATCCCTTGGTCTCAGATTGACATGCAGGTTTTGCTAAAGGCTGACGGCATGCCCACATATCATTTGGCAAATGTAGTGGATGATCACCTAATGGAAATTAGTCATGTGATACGCGGCGAAGAATGGATTAACTCAACACCCAAACACTTGCTACTCTACCGTTATTTTAATTGGGATATGCCTCAATTCTGCCATCTTCCTCTGCTAAGAAACGCAGATAAGAGCAAGCTCAGTAAGCGCAAAAATCCTACCAGCATTAATTTTTACAAAGAGATGGGCTATTTACCCGAGGCCATCTTAAATTATCTCGGAAGGATGGGTTGGTCTATGCCAAACCAGGAAGAGAAATTTTCACTGCAGCAAATGCTAGATAACTTTGATATTACCCAGGTTCATTTAGGTGGACCTATATTTGATGCGGAAAAATTAGATTGGCTAAATGGATGCTGGATTCGTGAAGAGCTAAGTGATGCTGAGTTTGGCGATCGTGTTGCTGAGTGGGCCTTAAATAAAAACCACCTTTCAAGGATGATTCCTTTAGTGAAAGAAAGGGTTGAGAAATTTTCTGATGTTGTCCCCATGCTGAGCTTCATGTTTTCTGGCATGCCGATTCTTCAGGAGGCGAGCTTTGATCATAAAAAACTCGACAATGAGTCAGTGCGTCAAATATTGCAATACAGTAGTTGGCGTTTAGATGCAGTAACTGAATGGGCGCGAGACAATTTGTACCAAGAGTTAAATCAAATTGCAGTTTCACTTAATCTAAAATTAAAAGATTTTTTATTCCCATTATTCATAGGAATAGTCGGCGCTCCTTCTGGCCCACCATTATTTGACGTGATGTCTATTTTGGGCCCAGATATTGTGCGCGCTCGATTAAGAAGCGCTTTGGTTGCCGCTGGAGGCGCGTCAAAGAAACAGCTGAAACAGTGGGAGAGTGATTACCGTCAGCAAGCTCAGTAGTTTGAGTAGCGATAGGATTTTGACTTGACAGTCATATAGGCTATCCCTAAACTTGCGATCCTTTTGATGGGGCCTTAGCTCAGCTGGGAGAGCGCAACACTGGCAGTGTTGAGGTCAGCGGTTCGATCCCGCTAGGCTCCACCATTTATAAAAGTAACAATACTACTATCAACGTAAGTGCTATTAGTTTTAGTTTCATTGTTTAATTTTCATCATTTGTCTTTTTAGGGTTATTTTTCCAAGGAGTTCTCCATGAAGGTAAATCATCCCTGTAAGAAATTGTGTCTGCCCATAGTGCATATGAACTATAATAATTTTTATACCCTTCTATAAATTCATCTGATTTATTATGTAAATTTTTACTAAAGAGTTGTTTGAAATCTTCTGGATGTTCTAAAAACTCATTCCAGAGCTCTAAATCAAATCCATCAAGTTTTATTTCTTCTTTCGCCGCTTTTTCTCCATTTGCAAAAGTCATAGAATTTTCCATAATTTTTTTCATTTCTTAATTTCATTCTTTTTTATTTGAAAGGTCAAGAAATTAGCACATAAACAAGAGCCCATAGGTAGGCTCCACCTACGAAACTCCATAACCACATCTGACGCCTTTCGGTTTCTAATCTTTTAAGATAGCAATCTACTTCTACCCCGGAATACTCTTCTCTATCGTGACTCCGCCAGACTTCATGCTCAAGCTTGAATCCTTTCATTTGCCAGCAATCACAACCGACCACATAGAGAAGATATAAGCCTACCCCAAAATTGCTCCTTAATTACCTACCTGCTCTCTTTTTAAAGAATACTCCTATTGGATGTATTTTAAAAACTCACTACTTTGCATATGGGCGGGTACTATAGTGAGTGGAATTAAGAAGGCTTTGTAGGTAAATTATTCCTAAAGATAGGAAACTAGAAATATTGAGGTCTAAGGGCACATTAGTGTCAATCCCGCTAGGATCGACCATTTAAACTACTTTCCAATAATGCCTTATGTACTTTTTTCTTTGTTGGACGAAAAAGGCCGTAGATTAACTAAGGCCTTTTGATTGATTGAGGTTTGTTTTCTACTGCTATGCAGGATAGCTTCGCTTATCATAACCAGTATAATGCTGGCGCGGTCTGCCAATTCGATAAGGACTGCTGAGCATTTCGTTCCAATGAGCAATCCATCCAACAGTGCGGCCGGTAGCAAAAATTACCGTAAACATCTCTGGAGAGATGCCAATCGCTTTCATAATAATTCCGGAATAAAAATCAACATTAGGATAAAGTTTCTTCTCAGCAAAATATGGATCATCTAGCGCTATTTTCTCTAAGCGCTTGGCAATTTTTAGTAGAGGGTCATTTTCTAGACCAAGCTCGACTAGCACTTCATCACAGCTAACCTTCATAACTTTAGCTCTGGGATCAAAGTTTTTGTAGACCCGGTGCCCAAATCCCATAAGACGAAATGAATCTTCTTTATCTTTCGCTCTAAGAATAAAGCTTTCAATATGCTCTTCATCACCAATTTCTTCTAGCATTTCAAGCACTGCTTGGTTTGCGCCGCCATGAGCGGGACCCCAAAGCGCCGCGATACCGCTAGCTATGCATGCATAAGGGTTGGCCCCAGTGGAACCAGAGAGGCGGACCGTAGATGTAGATGCATTTTGCTCATGATCCGCATGGAGCAAAAAAATTAAATCCATCGCTTTTGCCAGCACCGGACTAATAGTACTTTCTTCTCCGGCAGTTCCAAACATCATGTTTAAGAAGTTCTCAGCATAATCAAGACGATCATCTGTAGCTACAAAAGGTTGGCCGGTAAAATGCCGATGACACATGGCGGCCAAGATAGGCATTTTTGCTACCAATCTGTGGATGGTAAGCATCCGGTCTTCTGCGCTAGTGATGTCAGTATTCGAGTTGTATGTTGCTGACATGGCGGCTACAACTGTACACAACATTGCCATAGGGTGGGAACCCTTAGGAAATCCTTTGAGGAGTTGCTCAGTTGAGCCATCTATATTGCGGTGCTTTTGTATAGCGCCTAAAAATTTTTCTTTTTCTGAGCCTGTTGGAAGCTCCCCATTAATTAAAAGGAAGCAAGTTTCAAGAAAATCTGATTTTTCTGCGAGCTCTTCAATTGGGTAGCCTCGATGAAGAAGAACGCCTTTATTGCCATCAATGAATGTGATTTTTGACTCACAAGCTGCTGTAGCGCCAAAGCCTAGATCTAGCGTAAAACAGCCTGTTTGCGGTATCTTAGCTATATCTATTACGTTCTGTCCGATCGTGCTGTTTAAAACTGGTAATTCTATAGCATCATCTGAATATTTAGATGACAGGTAAAAATTCTTGCTGCTCATTGGGCTCTCCTACGATATTTCAAATCAAGGTCTGCCAGCAACCAAGTGCTTAGCAATAAAAATACAGTGCGAAACTATAGCGCGATCCGCTAATTTGTCAATTTTAGACGCACATTAATTTCGAATAAATTTTATGAATAACCGGTATTGTATGGCATATCTCCATTGTAAGAGGAGCGCAATGTACATATAATTGCCGACCAACCGAGTTCGTTAAGATAGCCATTCAGCAACGCTTATTGAACTTATTTAAGTTTACAAATTTTCT
>JBLIIR010000019.1:0-19542 GCA_047635255.1 Porticoccus sp.
TTACAGTCATTACTTAAGCTCAGAGTGGCGCCTATAGTTAACGAGAACGATGCAGTGGCAACAGATCAAATTTGTTTTGGCGACAATGATACTTTGGCTGCTATGGTTGCAAATCTCATAGATGCTGATTTATTGATCATACTAACTGACCAGGATGGTCTTTTTGATTCAGACCCGAGAGGAAATCCTCAAGCTAAATTAATTTCTTATGGAAACTCGAGAGATAAGACGTTAAGTCTATTAGCTGGAGGCTCAGGCACCTTGGGGCGAGGAGGAATGGTTACAAAACTTAAGGCTGCCAGGCTTGCTTCTCTTTCTGGTACAAATACTATCATAGCTAATGGCAAAGTAGACGACATCTTGACTCAGCTGCTGGAAGGTCAGATGTTGGGTACTCTGCTCGCTGCCAACAAAGAACCAATTGCAGCTCGCAAGCAATGGATGGCTTGCAGGATGAGAGTTTTTGGCGCACTAACACTTGATGCAGGAGCGTTAAAAATGCTGGTAAAGCATCGCAAGAGCCTGCTTCCAATTGGGGTAAAGAGCATCGAGGGAAATTTCCGCAAAGGAGATTTGGTGAAGTGTATTGATGAGAATGGCGTCGAAGTTGCACGAGGACTTGTTAATTACGGTGCCTTTGAGAGCGCCAAAATTATTGGTAAAAGTAGTGCGCTTATATCTGATACGCTGGGTTATTGTGATTCCCAGGAGTTAATTCATAGTGATAATTTAGTTTTGACCTGATTTATGTTTTTACCTAGAGCGTTCTTTCTCTTTGTGCAGGATCGCCATTCAATTAAAATTGATAAATAAAAAAACCGGCTATAGCCGGTTTTTTTATTGCTCGGGCGGCTAATTTTAATGGCTAGCTGGCCGAAAGGGCCCTTATTTTTGCGTTTAAGCGACTTTTATGACGGGCAGCTTTATTTTTATGGATAACTCCTTTGTCCGCAATTCGGTCAAGTATGGGAGCAACTATGTTGAAGGCAGCTTGTGCTGCCGCTGCCTCACCTGACTCTATGGCAGCATCTGTCTTTTTCAGATAGGTGCGAACCATGGAGCGCATGCTACCATTATGCTTACGATTTTTTTCATTCTGACGTGCTCTTTTGCGTGCTTGGGGTGTGTTGGCCACCTAATGCTCCTTATAAACTATATTAAGATTAAGGTCTTAATTCAAGGCGCGAGAATATACAATGTTTGCTAGTGCTTATCAATATGAATTGTGGTGAAATCTTTATTATCATGATTAAAATCTAATATTAGGGGGCTCTGCTCATATTTTATGTTGTGTCTGTGCTAAATCTAAATATGATCAGTAAACTGAATATCAATATGAATATGATTATTTTAAAAATTAATTGCTTATTTTTACAAAGTAATCGGGGTTTAACTTTTGAAGCATCAAGATGCGCTTGATATAAGCAAGCAGCCAGGCCTTCTAGTGACCCCAGTGGGGTTATTAAGATCTAGCGGGGTAGTCGCCTCCATGACTATGTGCTCTAGGGTCTTAGGATTGCTGCGAGATATCATTATAGCCAGATTTATTGGCGCAGATGCCATGGCGGACGCTTTTTTTGTTGCGTTCAAAATCCCTAATTTTTTTCGACGGATTTTTGCTGAAGGTGCTTTTTCTCAAGCTTTTATACCTGTTTTAGCTGAATATAGAGAGGCCGGTAGCCAGGCTGCAGTAAAAACTTTAATAAATAGCGTAGCCGGGGTTTTAGGATCCATGCTTATTGCGGTTACAGTGTTAGTTGTCATAGCGGCTCCTCTGATTACCGGTATTTTTGCATTTGGCTTTTGGTTGGATGATCCGGATAAGTTTACTGCTGCTAGCGACATGTTGAGGGTTACATTTCCTTATTTAATGCTAATATCCTTAACAGGGTTTGCTGGAGCAATTCTTAATAGCTATGATAGATTTGCAGTTCCTGCCATCACTCCCATTTTTTTAAACATATCCTTAATAGTTGCAGCAATTTTTGTTTCCCCATGGTTTGATGAGCCCGTGTATGCTCTTGCCTGGGGTGTCTTAGTTGCAGGTGTAATACAGTTGTTATTTCAGCTACCATTTTTAGCTCAAATTCATATGATTCCTTCCCCTGCTTTAGCCTGGCATGATGAGGGGGTTGTCAAGATACTGAAGTTAATGGCCCCAGCAATTTTTGGCGTTTCAGTGAGTCAAATAAATCTTTTGCTGGATACCATGATAGCTTCATTTCTTCCCACCGGAAGTATTTCCTGGCTTTACTATTCTGACCGTTTAGCTGAGCTGCCTCTAGGTGTGTTTGGGATTGCCATTGCTACTGTTATGTTGCCTAGTCTATCTAGGCAACATGTCGTCGATAATCTTGAGAAGTTCAGCGCCACATTAGATTGGGCGATTCGCTTAGTTTTACTTATTGCTATTCCGGCGGCCATAGCGCTGATAATTTTGGCCGAGCCCATTTTAGTAGCATTATTCTATTACGGAGAAGTCATGACGCCCCGAGATATGGCTATGGCTGCTCTGAGTTTGCGTGCATACTCAGTGGGGGTAGTAGCTTTTATGATGATAAAAGTTTTAGCTCCAGGTTATTTTTCCCGTCAAGATATTAGAACCCCTGTTCGTATAGGCATCATAGCTTTGGCGGTAAATATGGGGCTCAACGCTATTTTAGCGGCACCCCTTCATTTCTATCTAGAGATGGGCCATGTTGGTTTGGCTTTAGCAACATCGTTAGCCGCTATACTAAATAGTATTTTGTTATTTCGCGGCTTACGTAAGGCTGATGTGTATGTTCCAGAGCCAGGTTGGCGTAAATTTTTATTCATGTTGTTGAATGCCAATATCGTGATGTGTGTCACTTTGTATGGATTTACTGCATACCTGAACAGTTGGCTAGAATTGGTCTGGTGGGAAAGGGCTGGATGGCTAAGCATGATGTGTGCTGTAGGTATAATAGTTTATATTTCAGCTCTTTTTTTAGGCGGTTTTCGCTTTCTTCATCTGAAAAATAAATAAGCTATGACTTAGATCGGCTCAAGCTGAGCTTAATGCTAATATAAATAACAAGCTAATCTGTTTTTAATCGCCATGGATGGGTATAATTTTGCTTCATTTTTCGAAATCGACGGTAAATGACCAAAGATAATAAGACAAGTGACCAAAGATAATAAAAAATTTATTAGAGGCTTGCATAATTTAAAGCCTGAGCATAGTGGTTGCGTTGCAACTATTGGGTCTTTTGACGGCGTCCATTTAGGACACCAGGCTATATTACGGCAGTTGATTGACAAAGCTAACGAACTTGGGATGCCTTCTGTTGTTATGATTTTTGAGCCGCAGCCCCAGGAATTTTTTTCTGGCGAACAGGCTCCAGCTCGCTTAATGCGTTTGCGTGAAAAAGTTGAGGCATTCATTAATGTGGGTGTAGACAAGATTTTTTGTTTGCAATTTAACCGCTCTCTGCGCAGATTGTCAGCAATAGATTTTGTTGAGAAAGTTTTGATTTCTGGCTTAAAAGTTCGCTGTTTGGTGGTGGGTGATGATTTTAGGTTTGGCCACGATAGAAGTGGAAATTATCGGCTGCTACAACAAGCCGGGTATAAAAATAATTTTGATGTCATTGATACTTTAACCTTAGAGTACCAAGGTGAGCGAATTAGTAGCACTCGTATTCGTTTAGCCTTAGAGGCATCTAATTTCATTCTAGCCGAGAGACTGCTGGGTGAACCCTTTAAGATCACGGGTTGTGTTATCTATGGACAGAGATTTGGTAGGGAGATTGGGATTCCTACCGCTAACGTCGAGCTAAAAAGATACAGCGCCCCATTAAGTGGGGTTTTTATTGTAGAGGTATTTCTGGGTAATCGTCGCTTAGCGGGTGTTGCCAATGTGGGCATCAGGCCAACTATAGGTGATTTAATTAAGCCGGTACTTGAAGTTCATTTGTTAGATTTTGATGAAGATTTATATGGACAAAGAATTCACGTAGAATTTAAGGCTAAAATTCGTGATGAAGAAACATTCTCTTCCGTGGGCGTGATGGTTGCAGCAATTAATCGTGACATTCAGGTCGCTCGAAAATATTTTACCGCGTAATGACAGAAGAAGATTTTAAAAAATGACTGACTACAAACTAACTTTAAATTTACCTGCTACCTCGTTTCCGATGAAGGCTAACCTCTCTCAGAGAGAGCCGGAAATGCTTAAACACTGGGAGGTAAGTAAGCTCTATGAGAGATTGCGCGAAAGGCGTCATGGCAGGAAAAAGTTTATTTTGCATGATGGCCCCCCTTATGCAAACGGTAAAATTCATATTGGCCATGCCGTTAATAAAATATTAAAAGATATTGTGATTAAATCTCGAACCCTTAGCGGTTACGATGCCCCGTATGTTCCAGGCTGGGACTGCCACGGACTCCCTATTGAGCATGAAGTAGAAAAAAAAATTGGAAAAGCCGGGATCAAGGTGGACCATAAAACTTTTCGCCAAAAATGTAGAGAATATGCACAACTGCAAGTTGCAGGGCAAAAAGAGGATTTCATTCGACTCGGTATTTTTGCCGAATGGGGAAACCCTTACCTCACTATGGATAAAAAATTTGAAGCAAGTATTATCCGTGCCCTTGGTAAAGTTATTGAAAATGGACATTTAGTTAAGGGCTACAAGCCAGTTTATTGGAGTGTCGTAGGCGCCTCGGCACTAGCTGAAACTGAGGTTGAGTATCAAGACAAAGTGTCATTTTCAATTGACGTCGCGTTTCCTGTGGCTGACGAAAAGGCTTTCGGCAAAGCAATGTCTGAGATTACTGGTGTTGGTGATATCTCCGTAGTTATTTGGACTACAACTCCGTGGACTTTGCCATCAAATCAGGCAGTTAGCTTGAACCCCGAGCTGGATTACGTACTTTTAGCTTGCCAGCCCCCAGGTTGTTTATCGGGACGATATTTAGTTGCCAGAAGTCTTGTTGAGTCTATTTTGTCCCGCTGGGGGGTAAAGGATTACCAAGTGGTGGGTCACGCTAAAGGTTCTCAGCTTGAATCATTAGTCTTGAGACATCCTTTTTCTGATCGTCAGATACCTGTCATTCTTGGAGATCATGTTACAACTGAGGCTGGTACTGGGTGTGTTCATACTGCGCCGGATCATGGTGTGGATGATTTTGTTGTTGCGGAAAAATATAATATTAGTACCCTTAATTATATCGATGATAACGGCGTGTTTCGAAAAGACGTAGATTTTTTTGCTGGAGAGCATGTTTATAAGGTTGACGAAAAGGTCGTAGACCTACTAAAAAACAAAAATAGGTTGCTGGCTAATACAAAGATTACACATAGTTACCCCCATTGTTGGCGAACTAAGACCCCATTGATTTATCGTGCGACCCCTCAGTGGTTTATTAGTATGACTGAGAGTGGTTTGCTAAAAAAAGCAAAAAAAGCAGTTCCATTGTTGTCTTGGTATCCAGAGTGGGGACAGGCAAGAATTGATGGAATGCTTGAAAATAGCCCAGATTGGTGTATTTCCCGTCAGCGCACCTGGGGCGTTCCTATTCCATTGTTCATTCATACATCGACTGGCGATATTCATTCTGATACTCCGCGCTTAATAGAGATTATAGCATCTGGCGTCGAGCAGCACGGCATAGATTTTTGGTATGAAATAGATGCTAAGGAATTGCTGGGCGATCAAGCAAATGAGTACAACAAGGTGAGCGATACCTTGGATGTATGGTTTGATTCAGGCGTCACCCATGCTGCTGTTCTTGATGAGCGCAAAGAATTGCAATTTCCCGCAGATCTTTATCTGGAAGGATCTGATCAACACAGGGGTTGGTTTCAATCATCGTTAAAAACTGCAATTGCAATAAAAAATACTGCTCCCTATAAGGCAGTTTTGACACATGGTTTTGTTGTGGATGCTGATGGTCGCAAGATGTCTAAATCTATTGGTAATGTATTATCGCCACAACAAGTTATCAGCGATCAGGGGGCTGATGTATTGAGGCTATGGGTTGCAGCTACAGATTTCAGTGGTGAGATGAGCGTTTCTGATGAAATTTTGAAACGATCTGGTGACTCATATCGCAGAATCCGCAATACAGCGCGTTTCTTCTTATCTAACTTAGACGATTTCAATCCTTCTGACAATCTGGTGCCTATCGATGAAATGCTGGCTCTTGATCGCTGGGCTTTAGACCTAACTATAAAGATGCATAAGGAAATTATAGCAGCATACGATAGCTATCAATTCCACCATATTTACCAGAAACTGCATAACTTTTGTGTTACTGATATGGGTGGATTCTATCTAAATATTATCAAGGATCGTCAGTATACTTGCCAAGAAAATTCTATCGCAAGGCGATCAGCTCAGACAGCCATATATTATATTTTAGATGCATTCGTCCGTTGGATTTCACCGATATTGAGCTTTACCGCAGAGGAAATTTGGACATGCATGCCTGGCGATAGAGAAGAGTCTGTTTTTTTTGCCGAATGGAAAGAACTGCCATTTATTGCTGAAGGCAAAATTACAGCCAGTGACTGGGAGCTGATCTTAGAGGTACGAAATGCAGTCAACAAAATTTTAGAAGAAAAAAAGAAAGATGGTATTCAAAAATCACTTGAAGCCAAAGTCATAGTTTATGTGAATGAAGAGCTACAAAAGACCCTAGAGAAGCTAGAGGATGAGCTAAGATTCGTCTTCATCACTTCTGAAGCTAAGATAAAACCTCTTAGTGATGCCGTAGATGTAGCGCCAACAGAAATTGATGGGCTTTTAGTGCAAGCTATCAGAACAAAGCACGCAAAGTGTGAGCGATGCTGGCATCATCGCGAAGATGTAGGCTCTCATGCAAAACATATTGATATTTGCAGCCGTTGTATTGAAAATATTGATGGACAGGGTGAGCAGCGTTTATATGCCTAAGGCTGACCCATGTTTCCCCGCAGTCTTTAACTATAGTTAATTTTTTAGGATTAGCATTATGAGCTGGCAGGTAGCGCGGTGGTATGTTGTAGCTATTTTTGTGTTGATTGCCGATCAGCTTACTAAATATGCAATAACTCAAAATTTTTTATATGGAGAATATAGTAATATTTTTCCTGGGCTTGGCTTTACCTTGGTGCACAATACGGGAGCAGCATTTAGTTTTTTGAGTGACGCTGGGGGATGGCAGCGTTGGTTATTCTTAATAATTTCATTGGTAACAAGCATTGTCTTGATGGCTTGGCTATATCGCTTGAAAGCGTCACAGTTTTTTTTATCGACGTCTTTGGCTTTAATTTTAGGTGGTGCTCTTGGTAACCTATATGATCGAATATTTTTAGGTTATATTATTGATTTTATTGATTTTTATTACGATATCTACCATTGGCCAGCATTTAATATTGCTGATGCAAGTATTACTTTGGGAGCGGTATTTTTAATTTTTGAGAGCCTCCTTGCACCAAAAGAAGTATAAATAGGTGATCTTATGAGAAAATTATCTGATGTAGGGATGCCTTCTGTTGGGCCAGATACAAAAATAACATTACATTTTTCACTTTCTTTAGAAGATGGATCCTTGGTAGATTCTAACTTTGATAAGGATCCTGCCGCCTGTATTTTTGGAGACGGAAAATTGCTACCAGGATTTGAACTTGCTTTGACTGGCCTGGTGGCGGGAGCAGAGCAGACAATTGTTATAGAACCAGAAAAGGGTTTTGGGCAGCGCAACCCTAATAATATCCAGGAGTTCTCTCGGAAAGATTTTGCTGATAGTCTAGATATTGAGGTGGGGTTATTGATATCCTTTGCTGATGCAAACAAAGCTGAATTACCTGGCGTAGTGATAGATTTCGATGAAAAAATAGTCATAGTAGACTTCAACCATCCTTTGGCTGGACATGCTATTAGCTTCAAGGTGAAAATTCTCTCTGTTGAGCCAGTGGTAAAATATTGATTGATGTAAAGCTAGCTAACCCAAGAGGATTTTGTGCTGGAGTAGATCGGGCTATTGAAATAGTTTCTCGAGCGCTAGATATTTATGGCCCCCCCATCTATGTTCGTCACGAAGTGGTGCATAACAAATCAGTGGTGGGTATGTTGCGTGAGCGTGGCGCCATTTTTGTAGATGAAATAGAAGATATCCCAAATAATGTGACAGTAATTTTTAGTGCGCACGGGGTATCTCAGTCTGTAAGAAAAAAAGCTAACGAAAAAAATTTGAAAATCTTTGATGCAACTTGTCCTTTGGTAACAAAAGTGCATATGCAGGTTGCTCGATCTAGCGATGAGGGTCGTGACTGTATAATGATTGGCCACCAAGAGCATCCTGAGGTTGAAGGTACGATGGGCCAATATCCTGAAGCCGCTAGCGGGGGTCGTATTTATCTGGTAGAAAGCGAATCTGACGTAGAAGAATTGCGAGTCGAAAATCCAGATAAAATTTCTTATGTGACCCAAACAACGCTATCTGTTGACGATACGATTCAAGTTATAAATGCATTGCGCAAGCGTTTTCCTCTCATAAAAGGACCGAAAACAGATGATATATGCTACGCCACTCAAAATAGGCAGGATGCTGTCAGACAATTGGCTCTTGAGTGTGACTTGATTCTCGTTGTTGGCTCAGCTAATAGCTCTAATTCTAACCGCTTGAGAGAGTTGGCTGAACATTGCGGCGTGGAAGCATATTTGATTGATGATGCTGAAGAGGTCAATAAGGAGTGGCTGCTGGGAAAAACTAAGATTGGCGTTACGGCTGGGGCTTCTGCTCCAGAAGCTCTTGTTAGTTCTGTTATTGATGTTTTGGCGCTTATGGGATGTAAAATTCCAGTCGAGGCTGTCGGGATGGAAGAAAATGTAAATTTTTCAATTCCCCGAGAGCTTCGTTAGTAACTTTTATGGACTATTGTGATCATAAATTGTCGCGATAGAGCTACGCTTATGTATAGTCTTATTAAACAGAGAAACAATAGTATCCATTGTCTCTCCACTGATAGGCTTTCCTTCTAAAAAATCATCAATTTTGTCATAAGTAATTCCTAAGACATCCTCGTCTGATTTTTGTGGAGCAAGACATTCAAGATCTGCTGTCGGTGTTTTATTGATGAGCTTGGTTGGTGCGCCGAGGAACTTAGCAATTCTGCGCACTTGTCTTTTGCTTAAACCAAATAGGGGGGTCAAGTCACAAGCCCCATCCCCCCATTTTGTATAAAATCCAGTAATATTTTCGGCAGAGTGATCTGTCCCAAGAACCAACCCTTCGCACAAACCAGCGATCTCATATTGTACTGTCATACGAACACGAGCTTTAGTGTTGCCTTTGGTAAAGTCTTTTTTTGCATCAGTTGCTGTTATATTGCTGTTTGTGGCACTAATAACTTCTTCATGGATATCATCTACACCTGATTTTATATCAATAAAAACAGTTTTAGATGGCTGAATAAATTGTAAAGCTGCCTGTGCATCCGCCTCGTCCGCCTGCGCTCCATATGGAAGTCTTACGGCAATAAAAACATATGTAGGATCTAGATGTTCTTGATTGAGCTGATCTATTGCTAGTTGAGCCAGTCTTCCGCAGGTCGCCGAATCAATACCACCGCTTACGCCCAGAACTAGATGTGTCAGCCCTGATTTAATGAGGGTTGATTTTATAAAATTTAGTCGCCGCCTTACTTCGAACTCAGGATTAATGTCTGGCATAACTTTCATTTGTTCGCGAATTTCATTATAGGTGAATTCATTATTCATTTTTGAGGGCCCTTGTGCTCTGTTTTTGACCTAGAGGCTATAGATGCTGTTTTCTTGAAATGCTTAAACAAATTTAGTCATAAGATGCCCATAGTACATTGGCTACAATTGACCTATAGGGCTGCCACTCAGCTGCCAGTACGACCATTTCTTTTTCAGTAGGTCTACTCTTCAAATTTTTAATTCTTTGTATGGCAACCTGCAAACCTACGTCTTTAGCGGGCCAAATATCTCTTCTTTGAAGGGAGGCTAGCATATAGCACTCTGCAGTCCATGTACCGATGCCTTTAATTTTGCAGAGTTCTTTTTTTAGCTCTTCATTGTTCATTTGATGAGCTACACGAAAAGACAGATCTTTCGAGATAATCCTCTCAGCTAGGATTCTGCAATAGCCTATCTTGGGCCTACTCAATCCGGTTGATTGTAATTGTAGGTCATTTTTTTGTAAAAATTCTTTTGGCTTAAATATAGGGACTGTCTTTTTGAGTCTGTTGAATATGGCTTTGGCGGAAGCTACAGACAGTTGCTGTTCGGTGATTAGCTGCACTAGTCCCTCAAAACCTTCCTTTCTTTTGAATGGTCTAAAGCCTGAATGCCTTAAAAATAGAGACTTAAGATCTACATCTTTTTTAGATAAAAAAAAGATTTCTTCCTTATAAGGATGATTTTTGAAAAGGCTTAAATGATGCTCAGTCAAACACACCAAAGCTAACCTTGCTTATCCATGATGTTTTATCCTGACCTCTAGGCATATTTTTGTAGCGATCATTAAAGATATGGCGGGAATCAAATCCAAGTTCCCCTGGTTTATCAAACAACCCAGCAGTTAGTGTGTTGGTCCAGCTTCTTTTTAGCGACAGTGAGGTGGTTTGATATTGAAACTTCCCATTAGAGTCTAAGGCTGGATGA
The DNA here is from genome assembly GCA_047635255.1 of Porticoccus sp. Classification (GTDB taxonomy): domain Bacteria; phylum Pseudomonadota; class Gammaproteobacteria; order Pseudomonadales; family Porticoccaceae; genus Porticoccus. The sequence goes on from JBLIIR010000019.1 coordinate 10,638, forward strand.
TTTGGGTAGTTTTTCGCAAGCAATTCAGCTACGTTATTGGAAAGATCATGGATTTCCATGAGATGGTAGGCTTGGGCCATAATGGCAAGACCGTCTGGAACAGCAGGAGTTTTTTGAAAGTTTTCGATAATATAGCGACCTCTATTGGCAGCAGCAAGGAATGCGCCACGGGTTAAGAAGTAATTCGCTGCATGAACCTCATGACGTGCAAGAATATTTCGTAGGTAGATCATCCGTTTTTGAGCATCTGGAGCATATGGACTTTCTGGGAATCGATTTAACAGTTCGCTAAAAGAAGAGAAAGAATTACGTGCTGCCCCTGGATCACGTTTTGTTTCGTCCATCGGAAGTAGCTTTCCGAACATGCCGTCACTTTCTACAAAAGAAGATAGTCCTTTTAGATAATAGGCGTAGTCAACATTCGAGTTTTTTGGATGCAATCGAATGAATCGTTCAGCAACGCTGGTAGAGGCTACATGCTCGCCTGCTTTAAAGTGAGCATATATTAGTTCAAGCTGCGCCTGTTCAGCGTAGTCACCAAATGGATATTGAGCTTCAAGCGCATGTAGTTTATCAATAGCTGTGTACCAAAAGCCACCTTTAAGGTCTCCTTGAATGGCATTAAAAAAATCTTTTTCTGTGTAGCCGGTAGTGTCAAGCTCCCCTGAAGCGTTTGAGATACCATTCATGTTATTAAACGATGTGCACCCAGTGGCTAAGAAGCATGTAAGTAGTAGTATTGAAAACAAAAATCGCATGAATGACCGCATCCCTGTGTTAACTTTATTAAGTTAAGCTTAAAGTATTCTTTAGACGGCGCTACATCTGTAAGATATGGTATTTAACCACAGCCTTGACAGTATACAAAATATCAATAATTGAGACTATATGTCAGACACTATAAAATTAGAAGAAAGTGTACCGCTATCATTCCGTGGAATGCGTCTAGATCAAGCTGCATCTGATCTATTTAATGGCTTTTCAAGATCACGATTGCAGTTATGGATAAAAAAAGGAGATTTGCTGGTAGATGGAAATATATGTCGTTCCAAGGACAAGCTTATCGGCGGTGAGTTGCTTTCAGTCAACGTAATGTTAGAGCCAGAAGGGGAATGGAAGCCAGAAGCCATCAGCCTAGATATTGTATTTGAAGATGAGGCTATAATTGTTCTGAATAAGCCAGCCGGACTAGTTGTTCATCCGGCTGCGGGTAATTATACAGGAACCCTGCTTAATGGCCTGATACATCATGTTTCGGCTAATGAGAAAATTCCTCGTGCTGGGATTGTGCATCGTTTAGATAAAGACACCACCGGACTTATGGTTGTCGCTAAAACATTAGAGTCTCATCATTCGCTAATTAAACAACTACAATCACGGACAGTTTCTCGTGAATATCAGGCTATTGTTCAAGGGATTATGACGGGCGGAGGAACAGTCAAGAAGCCTATGGGGCGACATCCTAAAATTCGCACTAAAATGGCCGTTGTTGGTCATGGTGGAAAAGAGGCGGTAACTCACTATAGGGTGATTGAAAAATTTTCTCAGTACACGCACATTAGGGTTAAATTAGAGACGGGTAGAACGCACCAAATACGCGTTCACATGGCAGATATTGGATACCCTTTGGTTGGTGATTCAGTGTATGGTGGTCGTCTCAAGCTGCCTAAGGGTGCAACTTTGAAATTACAAACAGTATTACGGGGCTTTAGGCGTCAAGCCTTGCATGCCGGAAGGCTAGGATTAATTCACCCTGCTTCTAACGAATATGTAGAATGGCATGCTCCCGCACCAGAAGATTTTGTGATTTTATTGGAGGCTTTGAAAACAGAAATTAACAATGAGTGAGTTCTGTGTTGTGAAAATTACCCATGGATTTAAATTTTTGACCCTGATATGAATATATTAAAACCGGACTGGCCGGCCCCAGTAAATGTGTTTTCTGTCATCACTACTAGGAGGGGCGGTGTCTCTCTACCCCCATGGGATAGCTTGAATCTTGGCCTTAATACAGGAGACAGCTTGGATTCTATTAAGAGAAACTGGCGAGGTCTGTCAAAAGAATTAAATTTACCATCAGTCCCACAGCTACTTGATCAGGTGCACGGGTCGCATGTAATAAAAGCCATTTGTGGTGCACCAGCTGTAGTCGGAGATGCATCTTTTACAGATATAGCTGGTACCGTTTGCGCTGTGACAACGGCAGATTGCTTGCCAATTTTAATGTGTAACACACAAGGCACTATAGTTTCTTCGATTCATGCGGGCTGGCGAGGCTTGTCTGCAGGTATAGTGAAAAATACAATCAGGCAACTTGCTGTATCCCCTAGGGACCTAATGGTCTATCTTGGCCCCGCAATAAGTCAAAAAAATTTTGAAGTTGGTGTCGAAGTTAGACGGGCATTTCTTTCTGGTGCTAGCAATCCTTGCATGAAGGAAAAGCTTAATACCTGTTTTCTCAGAACTGTAGAGAAAGATGAAAATAAAACCAAAAAATGGATGACTAATTTATATGGACTTGCCAGAGTAATTTTAAATGAAGCAGGAGTTACTCAAATCTATGGTGGCGATCTTTGTACTTACAGCGATCATCTGAATTTTTATTCCTATCGGCGAGATGGCAGTACTGGCAGAATGGCAAGTCTAATATGGTTTGTTTAAAAAACAGCAAAGCATCTGTTCTTCTGGCTTTAGTCGAGAGGTATAAGCGATATTCTTGACTGCATGGCATTTACACTCTAAAATTTGTCCTTCTGTGGGAGGCCCCTGGGCCGATACTCTCACAAACTGGCTCCTTGTCAGCTTGCTAGGTAAGCGTAAACAGCGTTTTCTCGGCATCCAGAACAGATTTGTTTACCCATGAATCTGAAGCACTGATATATTTTCAGTTGCTATGTTATAGCAAACATACCTGTGATGTCGCAGCATTATACTATTTATGTTCTTTGGTGGGCTTTTCGGAGTGATTTTATTCATATTTGAGGGCTTGTACATTGGAACTTTTTTCTGGCGGTGAAATAGTTGTTCGTGCACTTAAGGATGCAGGGGTAAAACACATCTGGGGCTACCCTGGTGGTGCAGCACTGCATATCTACGATGCACTATTTCAGCAGGAAGATGTCCAGCATGTGCTTGTTCGACATGAGCAGGGTGCCGTGCATGCTGCTGATGGCTACTCTCGTGCTACCGGAGATGTTGGTGCAGTTCTTGTCACTTCTGGTCCCGGAGCCACAAATGCGATAACGGGCATTGCAACTGCCTATATGGATTCTATTCCTATGGTTGTTATATCCGGACAAGTTCCTCGTGATAAAATTGGCGGCGATGCTTTTCAGGAAACTGATATGGTCGGAATTTCTAGGCCTATAGTTAAGCATAGCTTCTTAGTGATGGACGCATCCGAAATCGCTGGCATTATCGCCAAAGCTTTCTATATCGCAAGGACAGGTCGACCTGGACCGGTTATTGTAGATATCCCCAAGGATGTTACTGCACCAAATCATCGCATACCGTACGAGTATCCTGAAAAAATAAAAATACGTTCTTATCACCCGACAACCAAAGGGCATGGCGGTCAAGTTAAACGTGCTATCAAGACTTTATTGGCAGCCAAACGCCCCATTATTTATAGCGGTGGCGGTGTTGTCTTGGGTGATGCATCTGCTCAGCTAGCTGAACTTACAAGACTGTTGAAAATACCTATAACAAATACATTAATGGGGCTTGGGGCTTTTCCGGGAACTGATCCTCAGTTTCTAGGAATGCTAGGAATGCATGGAACTGTAGAAGCAAATAATGCCATGCATGAAGCTGATGTTATTCTCGCAGTGGGGGTACGCTTTGATGATAGGGTGACCAATACGCCTAGTAAGTTTTGCCCATCTGCAAAAATTATACATATTGATATTGACCCTACATCCATCTCTAAAATCGTGACCATAGATGTCCCTATTGTTGGTGATTGCGGCACTGTATTGCAGCAAATGATTAATCAAATTAATGACAGCAAAGACACTCTAGATCAAGAAGCTTTGTCTCAATGGTGGATGCAAATAAACGAGTGGAGGGAGCGGCATGGAATATATACTCAACCTCGACACGAGCCGAGTGCTGGTAGTGTTATTAAGCCTCAGGATGTGATCAGAAGTCTCTATAAAGTAACAGGCGGTGATGCTTGGGTTACCTCTGATGTTGGTCAGCATCAAATGTTTGCTGCCCAGTATTATTTGTTTGATAAGCCTCGTCGTTGGATCAACTCAGGGGGTCTTGGAACTATGGGTTTCGGTTTGCCTGCAGCCATGGGTGTCCAGCTAGCTTACCCTTCAGGAATAGTGGCTTGTGTGACGGGTGAGGGTAGCATACAAATGTGTATACAAGAGCTGTCTACTTGCCTGCAGTATGGATTTCCCATAAAGATTATTAGTTTGAACAATCAGGCTCTTGGCATGGTCAGGCAATGGCAGGACATGCAGTATAGTGGCCGCTATTCATCTAGTCTTTATGAGGATTCTTTGCCAGATTTTGTAAAATTAGCAGAGGCGTATGGGCATGTCGGAATGCGGGTTTCAAATTTCGATGAACTGGACGATAAAATGTCGGAGTGTTTTAGCTTAAAGGATCGACTGGTCTTTATGGACATTAATGTTGATCGCTCAGAGCATGTATATCCAATGCTTATTGCCCCTAATGGATCGATGCGTGATATGTGGTTGAGTAAAAAGGAGCGTACTTGATGAGACATATAATTTCAGTGTTAATGGAAAATGAGCCAGGCGCCCTATCTAGAGTGGTTGGATTGTTTTCACAGAGAGGCTATAACATTGATACGCTTAATGTTGCCCCAACTGATGATTTGACGTTATCTAGATTAACTCTTACTACGCATGGCAGTGATCAGGTGATTGAGCAAATTACCAAACACTTAAATAGATTAATAGATGTGATAAAAGTCGTAGATTTGACCGAAGGTCCCCATATCGAACGAGAATTGATACTAGTGAAAGTGAAGGCAAATGAGGCTCAGAGAGCAGAAATTAATCACTGCATAGATATTTTTCGTGGCCAAGTAGTTGATGTCAATGTCAACGCATATACATTACAGCTCGTAGGTAGCAGCGATAAGCTTGATGCTTTTCTTGAGGCTATTAATTATGCAGATATTCTTGAGTTAGTCAGATCAGGGGTTTCGGGGTTAGCTCGTGGTGAGAAAATACTGAAGGTATGATTGATTTATAGTATGATTTTTACAGGCACTCCATAAAATATAACTATTTGTTTTATAAAAAATATAGGATAACAACATGCAAGTTTCTTACGATAAAGACTGTAACCTCTCAATTATTCAGGGGATGAAAGTTTCCATTATTGGGTATGGCTCACAAGGCCATGCGCATGCCTTGAATCTAAAAGATTCAGGTGTCGATGTCACCGTAGGGCTTCGCCCAGGTTCACTCTCTGTTGCTAAAGCTGAGCAATCGGGATTAGCTGTAAAGAATGTTCCTGCGGCTGTCGCTGGAGCTGATCTAGTGATGATTCTTACGCCGGACGAATTTCAGTCGCATCTCTACAAAGATGAAATTGAGCCAAACCTTAAGACAGGGGCCACCATGGCTTTCGCTCATGGCTTTGCAATTCACTACAATCAGGTTGTGCCTCGCAAAGATTTAGATGTAATTATGATTGCACCTAAAGCCCCCGGACACACAGTTCGCAATGAATTCACTAAAGGCGGCGGTATTCCTGATCTAGTTGCAATTTATCAAGATGCTTCAGGCAAGGCAAGAGATGTAGCGATGTCTTATGCGTCCGGTATTGGTGGCGGGCGAACAGGTATCATTGAAACTACATTTAAAGATGAAACCGAAACAGATTTATTTGGAGAACAGGCAGTTCTTTGTGGGGGAGCGGTTGAATTAGTGAAAGCTGGCTTCGAAACATTGGTGGAGGCCGGATATGCTCCTGAAATGGCTTATTTTGAGTGCCTGCATGAGCTCAAGCTAATCGTTGATCTAATGTATGAGGGGGGCATTGCCAATATGAACTATTCTATATCTAACAATGCAGAATATGGGGAGTATATCACTGGCCCAGAAATTATTAATGATCAATCTCGTGAAGCTATGCGCAATGCTTTGAAGCGTATTCAAAACGGAGAATACGCAAAAATGTTTATTACAGAAGGAGCAATGAATTACCCTTCTATGACAGCATATCGTCGTAATAATGCAGCGCATCCTATTGAGCAAACCGGTGCTAAATTGCGCTCTATGATGCCATGGATTACAGCCAACCAGCTGGTAGATAAGGATAAAAACTAGATATTTTTAAGTGACCACCTAGTTGACCGCGCCAAGGTGCGGTTTTTTTATCTCATGCTTTAGTGTTTGATGTAATATTAATCTTTAAATGCATTGAACTCTAGGGTAGAAGCTAAAATTGGTGGATAATCAACCACAAGGATGCACTAAAAAGATAAATGTAGGTTTTTTGTTACATACCGAAGGATTAGATATGACCGATATTAAGGGTCAAAATAATACATCAAATATTGATGAGTCATCCCCAGCAACCGAAGGCGATAAATTGCCTCTTGAGCATGTAAAGGCTAGACACAGAGGTGTTTATCTTCTGCCTAATCTTTTTACTACTGGAGCTATGTTTGCTGGTTTTTATGCAATTCTTGCGGGGATGGACGGAAAATTTGAAGCAGCTGCAATTGCAATTTTTATTGCAATGATCTTCGATGGACTGGATGGAACTGTAGCGCGCATGACAAACACATCTAGTGAGTTTGGCGTCCAGTATGACAGTCTTTCTGACATGGTTTCTTTTGGTATAGCACCTGCAGTGCTGGCTTTCAGCTGGATACTTAATGAGATAGGCCGTATTGGATGGGCTGCTGCTTTTATTTACGCCTCATGTGCGGCGCTCAGGCTTGCCCGTTTTAATACTCAAGTTGATTCAGCGAAGAATGATTGTTTTGTTGGAATTCCAAGCCCTGCTGCAGCTGCATTGATAGCATCTTTGATCTGGTGTAGTCATGGAATCGAGCTAACAAGCGAGTTAGCATTTTTGGTGGCGACGGTAACCGCTTTAGCTGGCTTGTTGATGGTTTCTAATTTCCATTATCGCAGCCTGAAAGAAGTTGATCTGAAGGGAAAGGTGCCTTTCGTAGTGATTTTTTCTGTGGTGATGGGCCTTATTGTGGTGACAATTGATCCGCCTCGAATTTTATTTATTTTTACCTTAGTGTATACCTTTTCAGCCCCAGCATTATGGCTAAAAGCTAAGATTTATGGGGTAAAGGTGTAATATGAAAAAACAAAAATTAATAATTTTTGATACAACGCTACGCGATGGAGAGCAAAGCCCTGGTGCATCTATGACCAGGGATGAAAAATTGAGAGTGGCTAAAGCTCTAGAGAAACTCCGAGTTGATGTCATTGAAGCGGGATTTGCTGTTTCCAGCCCTGGTGATTTTGCATCAGTTAAAGCTATTGCTGAGACGATTAAAGACAGCACTGTTTGCAGTCTTGCTCGCGCTAAGAATCATGATATTGATTGCGCTGCAGAGGCTTTAAAGGGGGCATCTTCAGGGCGGATTCATACCTTTATCGCAACATCGCCAATTCATATGAAATATAAACTTCAGATGAGTCCAGATCAAGTTTTTGAGCATGCTGTATCCGCCGTAAAGTATGCTCGAAATTTAATAGATGACGTCGAGTTTTCCCTAGAAGATGCAAGCCGTTCAGATTTTGATTTTATGTGTCGTGTTATCGAAGGTGTTATTGACGCTGGGGCAAAAACTATTAATCTTCCAGATACAGTTGGTTATGGTTTTCCAGAGGAGTATGCAAACACTATTGGGCGTTTGATTGAATCTATCCCTAATTCAGATAAGGCAATTTTCTCTGTACATTGCCACAATGATCTTGGCTTGGCTGTATCCAATTCATTGGCAGCTGTTATGAAAGGGGCTCGTCAAATAGAATGTACTATTAATGGCTTAGGTGAGCGCGCAGGTAATGCTGCCCTTGAAGAGGTGGTGATGGCAGTAAAAACGCGAAAGGATATTTTCCCAGTGGAGACGCGTATCGAAACTATTCATATTACTTCAACTTCTCGATTAGTATCGAGCATCACGGGATTTCCTGTGCAGCCCAACAAGGCAATTGTTGGCGCTAACGCTTTTGCACATGAGTCAGGAATTCATCAAGATGGAGTGCTGAAATTTCGTGAAACTTATGAAATTATGAGCGCTCAAGATGTGGGCTTGCAAACTAATAAAATTGTTCTAGGTAAGCTTTCTGGGCGCGCGGCTTTTGCGGCTCGCCTTGAGGAGCTTGGGACTCATTTTGAGAGCAAGGCCGAAATGAATGAAGCTTTTGCTAAGTTTAAAGATTTGGCTGACAAAAAACGTGAAATATATGATGAGGATCTTCAGGCCCTTGTTTCAGGAATACAACTGGATGAATCGAATGGCGATCAAATAACACTAGAAGCTTTAGAGGTGATCTCAAAAACAGGGCAGCCCCCTTGTGCGATGCTTACTTTGAAGTATAAAGGTGAGTCGTACGATTCTTCATCCGAGGGAGACGGCCCTGTTGATGCAGCATTCAAGGCTATAGAGAAATTAGCAAAAAGCGACACAGAGCTTAAGCTTTATTCTGTAAATGCGGTAACTGCTGGAACGGATTCTCAAGGTGAGGTGACTGTCCGTCTGGAAAAAGGCGGCCGTATTGTAAATGGACAGGGAGCTGATACCGATGTTTTGGTTGCTAGTGTTAGAGCTTACCTGCATGCGCTTAATTTAATACAAAATCCAGATCGTTTGCATCCCCAGCTAGATGGCATTTAGGGGGGGTTATGAATACAGAGCTACGCAACTGGTATCTTTCTAGTT